>JBAZWU010000008.1 GCA_041660185.1 Elusimicrobiota bacterium
TCAGAAGGTATTGGCCGGCCGGGCTATTTTTGGGGATCGATCCGGCGGGCGAGATATGGTCCGTGGTGACCGAGTCTCCCAGCACAGCCAGGACCCGCGCGTTCAAGAGGTCCTTCAGCGCGCCGGGTTCCCGTTTCATGTCCTCGAAGAAGGGCGGATTTTTGACGTAGGTTGAAGCCGGTTCCCAGGTATAAAGCTGTCCTTTCAGGGTTGGGAGGGATTTCCAGTGGTTGTCCCCTTCAAAGACACCGCTGTACGCGCGGGTATACATCTCCCGGTTGACCTGGACCAGCGCCTGCTGAATCTCTTCGGAGGTCGGCCATAACTCTTTCAGATAAACCGGTTTGCCTTTGGCATCGGTACCCAGGGGTTCCTGGTAAGGGTCAAAGTGGATGCGTCCGGCGATCGCGTAAGCGACCACCAACGGCGGCGACGCGAGGTAATTGGCTTTCACCAGAGCATGAATGCGGCCTTCAAAGTTCCGGTTGCCGCTCAAGACCGCCACCGCGGTGAGATCCCTTTGGCGGATGGCTTCAAGGACGGATTCCTGAAGGGGCCCGCTGTTGCCGATGCAGGTGGTGCAGCCATAGCCGACCAGATGAAAGCCCAGTTGTTCCAGATAGGGCATGAGCCTGGCGGCTTTCAGATAATCGATGACGACTTTGGAGCCGGGAGCCAGGCTGGTCTTGACCCAGGGTTGTGTTGATAATCCCCGTTCAACGGCTTTTTTCGCCAGAATCCCGGCGCCGAGCATGACCGACGGGTTTGAGGTGTTGGTGCAGCTCGTAATGGCGGCGATGACCACGGAGCTGGTGGACGATGGGAAGCTCCGTTCCCAGGAGCTCTTGATATCTTTCAGAGCGACCCGGTCCTGGGGACGTTTGGGGCCGGCGAGCGAGGGCTCGACCGTTCCTAAATCGAGTGACAGCGTGTCCGAGAACTCCTGTTCCGGCTGGGAGTCGCTCCGGAAAAGCCCCTGGGCTTTGGAGTAGGCTTCGACGAGGCGGATGAGTTTAGGTGGACGGCCGGAGAGCTCCAGGTAGCGGAGCGTCTGCTCATCGATGGGGAAAAACCCGATCGTGGCGCCGTATTCCGGAGCCATGTTCGCGAGGGTGGCCCGGTCCGGCAGGCTCAAGAAGCGAAGGCCGGGTCCGTAAAACTCCACGAATTTCCCGACCACGCCTTTTTTGCGCAGGATCTCGGTCACCGTCAGGACCGCATCGGTTGCGGTCGCTCCGGCCGGGAGTTGTCCGCTCAACCGCAGTCCAATGACCTCCGGAATCAGCATCGACAAAGGCTGGCCCAGCATCGCGGCTTCCGCTTCAATGCCGCCGACGCCCCATCCGACCACACCCAGTCCGTTGATCATCGTGGTGTGCGAGTCGGTGCCCACGAGCGTATCCGGAAAAGCCTGCCGCTGGCCGTTCCCCTCACGCGTCAGAACCCCTTGCGCGAGATATTCCAGATTCACCTGATGCACGATGCCGGTTTCGGGGGGGACCACGCGAAAATTCTGGAAGGCGTTCTGGCCCCAGCGCAGAAACGCATAGCGTTCGTGGTTGCGCTGAAACTCTAAATCGGAGTTGTATTGAAAGGCATCGGCTGAACCGAACCGGTCCACCTGAACCGAGTGGTCAATCACCAGATCCACGGGAACCAGCGGGCTGATGCGCTCCGCTTTTCCGCCGAGACGCTTCATGGCGTCCCGCATCGCGGCCAGATCAACGATGGCCGGAACACCGGTAAAATCCTGCATGAGAACGCGCGCCGGGGAAAAAGAAATCTCCTCATCGCCCTGGCGTTCCCGTCGCGGCCGGGACAAGGCCTGGATCTGTTCCGGACGAACCCGGCGGCCGTCTTCATTCCGAAGCAGGTTTTCCAGCAGGACTTTTATGGAGAAAGGCAGGCGCGACACATCGCACCCCTGCTTTTTGGCGAAGGTTTCCAGGCTGTAGATGTCGAAAGACTCTCCGTCGACGGAGAGCGTCTGCCGGCAGTCAAATGTGTTGTGGGCTCGTGTGTTCATCTTTCTTCGTCATCCCCCGCGGATGTAGGCGGGGGATCTAGACCTCGATGATGGATCCCCTGCCAGTAACCGCAGGGGATGACGACTGTAAAAATTTATTATAGCAACGAACACGGCCGGCCCCCGTGGATTCATACGGAAACCGGCCGTATTGCAATTGTAGGGGTCGCCGGCTGGCGACCCGACCATCAGTTATTTCGCGGTTTTGATCGTGATTGTCTTAATGACCACCGGTGTGGCCGGACGGTCACTCGTATCCCGCTGGACCTGACTGATGGTGTTGGCCACGTCCTGGCCTTGAATAACCTGGCCGAAGATCGTGTGATGGCCTGTCAGCCAGGGGGTTGGCGCCACCGTGATAAAGAACTGGCTGCCGTTGGTGTTGGGGCCGGCGTTGGCCATGGCCAGCTTGCCCGGTTTGTCGAAGCCGATCCCGGCGACGATTTCATCCTGGAATTTGTATCCCGGATCTCCGGTCCCGTTCCCCAGCGGATCTCCGCCCTGGATCATGAAATTCGGAATCACCCGGTGGAAGATCAGGCCGTCGTAGAAATTACTCTTCATTTTCCCGCCGGTCTTGGCGTTCATCCAGTCTTTCTTGCCGGTGGCCAGATCAACGAAATTATTGACGGTGACCGGCGTCTTGTCGTCAAAGAGTTCACAGACGATCGTGCCTTTGGATGTTTCGATCGTTGCGATTCGGTGCGTTGCCGCGGTAGCTGCCATGACTCCCCCTATAAGTAAAGCGACTGTTAGTATGGAACGGCGCATCGTGGTTCCTCCCTTTCGATACTTCCTTTGTTAGGCGAACAGATGATAACCCGCTTATGATAGTTGAGAGAGCGATTCTTGTCAAAAAATCGCAAAGAAAGTATATTTTCCATGTGAAAAAATTGAAACGGTTTGTAATAACCACCTTGCTCCTGCCGGGTTGCTATGGTGTGTCTTTAGCCTTATGGTCCCTCCTGCAACCCTTTCAGTCGGTTCCTGAAGGTTCCTTCTATTTTCTGGTCGGGATGGGCAGTTATTTTGCCTTTCAATGGGTCTTTTTCAGGCCCATTCGAACGTATGTCTTTGGCCACGAACTGACGCACGCGCTGGCGGCCTGGATGACCGGGGCGAAAGTGAAACATTTCCGCGTGAGCAAAAACGGCGGTTCGGTGATGGTTTCAAAAACCAATTTCTTTGTGGCGCTTGCTCCCTATATGATTCCGCTCTACGCGCTCCTGCTGGTCGGTTTTTTTGCCGTCGTCGATTATTTCGTTCCTGTAAAGCCTTACTGGCGGTTTTGCCTGTGGATCCTGGGAGCATCTATCGGATTTCATATGGCGTTGACCGTTTATGCTTTAAAGGAAGGCCAGCCCGATTTAAAAACCGCCGGCAAGTATTTATCCGTCCTGATTATCTATCTGGGGAATGTAGTGTCGATCGCTTTTTTGCTCGGCGTGCTTTTCCCTCACACGGTTTCCTGGAACCGGTTCATGCGCGTGAGCGGCCGGCAGACGGTGGCGGCGCTGCGACACGTAGGCCGGGGGAGCGTCATCGCCTGGAATGGAGCGGTTCATGGACTTGAGCATCGAGATTAAGCGAAAGCTTTTTCATTATCTGTCACTCGTTTACCTGTTGATCTATGCGGTTTGTCCGCGCGAGTGGACGATTGGACTGCTTTGGGCGGCGCTGGTCTTGTTGTCGGCGACGGAGTTCCTCCGGCTTCGCCGGCCGGAACTGAATGCCTGGTTTTTAAAAAAGTTCGGGGGGCTTCACCGGCCTGCCGAGATCATGGCCCCCTCTGGAATTTTCTGGACACTGATGGGGTGCTGTCTCCTCATGGCTTTATTGATGGATAAGAACATTGTCATGGCTGCGCTCGGTATGCTGGCGTTCGGTGATACCGCCGCGGCTATGTGGGGGAGACGCCGGGGAAAAAGGGCCTGGGTGTTCAAACCCATCTCAGAGGATTCATCCCCTCTGGCCTGGGCGAAATTCTGGCGCATCCCGGCCAATCACAGTAAAACACTCGAAGGAAGCGGCGCATTTGCCGTGATGTCCTTCCTGTGGATCAGCCTTTTCTTGCGCCCGCATGTCGCGTTACTGGGCGCGCTGGCCGGGGCGTGGGTCGAGTCCCGTCAGACGGAGTGGGATGATAACTTCTGGATTCCTGTGGGCGGGGGGCTTTTGCTTGCGGTAATCAGTCTGTTGCTGGCCGGCGGGGCCGGGCAAACCCTGCATCTCTGGCAGAAGATCGGCATCGCGGTCTACCTGGCCGGTGCTTTGAGCGGGCTGTGGTGGTTGTCCCGATCAACGGATGAGGGGACGGTGTGAAGAAACCCATTTTTCAAAACGATCTGGATTGCAGGGGCGGACCACTTGTCCGCCCGTTCATTTCGGGCGCACAGCGGTGTGCCCCTACAGTTCTCATGATCTTTTTGTTGGTCTTGCCTTCTGCATTTGCTTACACCCCTGGGAAGTTCTACTTTACAGGACATACGAAAGAAAAACTCATCGCGCTCACGTTTGATGATGGTCCGGGGCCCTTTACGCCAAAAATTCTCGATCTCTTGAAACAGCACAATGCCCGGGCTACCTTTTTCATGGAGGGAGATCTCGTTCCTTCTCATGCCGCCATCGCCAAACAAGTGGCCGAGGCCGGGCATGAGATCGGCAATCATACGTGGCGTCACCTCGATTTCCACAAAATCAAAGAGCAACCAGCGGAACGTCTGGCACAAGAACTGGCACGGGCTGAAGAGGCGATTCAGCAGGCCACCGGCGTGCAGGCGCGCGTGGTGCGGATGCCGCACGGCTACTATAACAAGACCTGGCTTCTTCCGACGCTGAAAGAACACGGGTACGCGCTGGTCCATTGGACATTTGGCACGGATTGGTTCCTCAAAAAGACGCCCGAACAGATGGCGGACGAGTACCTGAAGAATGCGCACCCGGGAGCCATTTTTCTTTTCCACGACGGCGGGCGTCATCGCGAAAAAACGCTCGCGGCCCTGCAGATCATCCTCTCGGCGCTGGAACAACAGGGGTACCGTTTTGTGGCCGCGGAAGATCTATTGAAAAATGATCAATAGGAACTGTAGGGGCGGACTGCTTGTCCGCCCGTTCATTTCGGGCGCACAGCGGTGCGCCCCTACAATCCTCATGGTTCTTCTGTTGGCATCATCTTCCGCATTGGCCTACACCCCCGGCCGGTTCTATGCCGTCGGGCATACCCAGGAGAAAGTGATCGCGCTCACGTTCGACGATGGTCCGGGACCCATTACGCCGCCGGTTCTGGATTTTCTGAAAAGCCATCGCATCCGGGCGACTTTTTTCATGGAAGGAACGCAGGTTGAGCGATATCCAAAGTTTGTGCGGGATGTGGCAACGGCCGGTCACGAGATCGGTAATCACACCTACTGGCACTTTGATTACCATAAGCTTAAACATGCAACACCCGAACGTCTGATACACGAACTGCGTCAGACTGAGTCGTCGCTTCGCCGGGCGCTGCACAATCCCCGTTTTCGTACACAGGTTGTGCGGATGCCCTACGGTTATTTCAACCGCCGCTGGCTGCTCCCGGCGCTCAAATCCGAGAAGTACGCGCTGGTCCACTGGTCCTACGAAAAGGAAGGGGTTCCGGAGATGACGTCCCAGCAAATGGCCCAGGCATATATCGATCATGCGAAACCCGGGGCCATTTTTCTTTTTCACGATGGCGGTCGTCGTCGTGAAAAAACGTTCGAAACCATGAAAACCGTGATCACAACTCTGGAGACTCAGGGCTACCGGTTTGTCGCGGCCGAAGATCTTTTGAAGGAGTAACCTTGCGTCTTGTGTTCGTCATTCCCCGCGGTCTCAGGCGGGGAATCCATCATTGTTGTGTGCTATCTTTGGATCCCCGGCCAGCCACCGCCGGGGATGACGAGATGGGGGTAGTTTTCTGACAACCGACTTTAAGAGTTGCTTCCTGCTGGTGGTTCTCGTTCTGGTGATGTCCCTGCCGTTTGTCCAACGGGCCTATTTTGTCGACGATTATTATCACGTGACGATGGCCCGGGGGATTCTGGATCATCCCGCGCGGCCGTATGATTTTCTCTCCGAAGATAACGGACACCAGGCCATCGGCTGGGAAAAAGGGCAGGCCCCGCGCATGGTGAATCCGCCTTTATTCCATTATTTTCTGGCCGGGGTCATGGTCCTCTGGGGACAGGAAACCTGGAAGCTGCGAACCGCCAGCCTCGTGTTTCCGATCGTCAGCGTCTTGTGTCTTTACTTTATCGGGAAGCGGGTCACGCGTTGGCCGTTTGTCGCCGCCGTCTTAATGGCCATCACTCCGGCGTTCTGGTTGACGTCCTATGCGCTCCTGCTGGACAGCGCGATGCTCTCGTTCCTGCTCGCTGCGCTGCTCGTGTTCATGATCAGTTGTGAGAAACGAAGCATCGGATGGATGATCATGGGCGGGGTGCTGATGGGGCTTACACTCCTGGCCAAGTACGTCGGCATCTTGATTCTCCCGCTGGTTCTGGCCTGGCAGTGTCTGGATCCGGAGCGGCGGCGCTGGAAGCCGGGTTATCTGGTTCATCCGGTCGCGGGAATCGTTCTTCTTCTCTGGGGGATTTGGGGAATTCTCACCTATGGACAAATGCATTTCTGGGCTGCTGCCCCCCGCGGGGTCAACGGACATCCGGCGGAAGGGTTTCTGGTCCTGGCCATCGCTTTGGCCGCGTTCTGGTTTTACCGGGAACGCTGGTTCGGGGGCCGCGTTCGTGCCGCGCTTCTGCTGGGGGCATTTGGAATTCTGATCCTGACGGCAGGACTGTTACGGTCGGGTTCACTCCAGAATTGGCTGCAAACATTTTATATCGATAAATTTCTCGTGCTGGGCAGTTTTCTGGGAGGAGGTTTTCTTTTTCTTGGATGGGCTCCCTTTTTGTCCGCGGTTGTTTCGAAACGGGCCATCGGAGTCTGGGTGGTTATCGCCTTGGCCCTCTTCGGAGCCGCTCATTCGCGGCTGGGGGGGTTTAGTGCCGGACAGAGCGCCTTGCTGGCCTTTTTCATTGTTTCGACTCTGGCTTTTTTGTGGTTGGTTCGAGTCTGTTTGTCGCCGGCTCAGCCTGCACATCGATTTCTTCTGATCTGGATGTGCCTCGGGCTGGCCGAGCTGGTCCTCGTGATGCCGTGGACCGCGGGCCGGTATCTGCTGCTGGTCCTGCCGGCATTCGGGTGGGGATTTCTTGAAATCGCGGGATCGCTTGGGCGGGGCGTTCCTTGGCGGACCATCGGCCTGACTACCGCGGCGCTGAGCGCGTTCCTGGCGTGCGCGGATTTTGATCAGGCGGAAACCATCGTTCAGGTGGCTCAGGAACTCCGTGACCGGCAAGCGACGCTGATGCATCTCGCGCCAAGGCCTGCGCATCACTGGTATTACCTGGGCGACACCTTTGATGGGGCGCAGCCCTATCTGGGTCCGCAGGGTTGGGAAGACGCTTTTGCGTCTCAGGAAATGCGGCCCGGGGATTTGCTTTTGAAACCCTATTTTCGCCGTTCGTCGTGGTGGACGCTTCAACACCCGGAGCGTTTGCGGCGGATCGCAACATTCCAAATGGAAAGCCGGATCCCGCTGCGCGTGATGGATGTGCCGGCATCCGCCGGGTTTTATGCTTCCTGCTGGGGATCGTTGCCTTTCGCAGTCACACGTGATCCGCTCGAGCGTTTTGAGCTTTACCAGGTCGTTGAAACGCGTGATGTTGTAAAATGACGACCGTTCGGCCCCGTGGTGGAACTGGTAGACGCGCGGGACTCAAAATCCCGTGTCCGCAAGGACGTGTCGGTTCAAGTCCGACCGGGGCCATAAATTTTGTCGGTTCACCCGCCACACGGCCGGCGGGTGAGCGCCTGTTGTGTGGCGCTCAAGTCCGACCGGGGCCACCAAATTTGAAGAGCATCTTGACACCGCAATTCGCAATCCGAAATCCGCAGTCTGTAGCCCGCATTTTCTCATTGCCTCTTCTCCGTTGGTACCGGGCGCATAAGCGGGATCTCCCGTGGCGCCGGAGCCGCGATCCCTACCGCATTCTCCTGTCGGAAGTCATGTTGCAACAGACCCAGGTGCAGACCGTTATTCCTTATTACCATCGCTTCCTCAAGGTCTTCCCGTCTTTCCGGACGCTGGCGAACGCTCCGTCGAGAAAAGTCTTGAAACAATGGGAAGGGCTCGGCTATTACTCCCGGGCACGGAACCTGCAGGCCCTGGCCAAGTTGGTCCAAGCACGCCCGGATCACTCGTTGCCGGCTACTTATAGGGAAATCATTCAGCTTCCCGGAATCGGTCGTTATACCGCGGGAGCTGTTCTCAGTATCGCGTTTGATCAGGATTATCCGGTGGTGGATGGGAATGTCCAGCGTGTTCTGGCAAGGGTCTTCGGGATGAACAAAGATATTACACGTCCTCAGACGCGCGAGTGGTTCTGGAAAGCGGCGGCGGTCCTGCTTCCTCGAGGGAAGTCGGGGGATTATAACCAGGCGATCATGGAACTGGGAGCACTGGTGTGTACGCCGAAAAATCCGAGATGTCCTCAATGCCCGGTACGAAGTATTTGCATCGCGCGGAAAACGGGACGCCAGAACGAGCTCCCGCTCCGCAAAAAGAAAGCGGCTCTGCCGCATGAACACATCGGCGCGGGGATTATCTGGAACAACGGCAGGATCCTGATCAGCCAGCGGCCTTCAAAGGGGCTTCTGGGCGGGCTTTGGGAATTTCCCGGGGGTAAGTGTGAGCGGGGTGAAACGCTTCCTCATTGCGTGAGCCGTGAAATTCGCGAGGAGCTGGGGATCCGGATCACCGTGGGATCCAAGATGGCTGAGGTGAAACACGCCTACAGCCATTTTAAGATTACCCTGCACGCCTATCATTGCCGGTACCGGGGAGGGACACCGAAAGCCCTGGGGGTACAGGCTTGGCGATGGGTGCGACCTCATCAATTACAAAAGTACCCTTTCCCCGCTTCCAACCAACCCATCATTCGAAAATTATTGGGCCAGAGAGAGAAGTGAAGCGGCACTGGGTCCCCGAGGCCGCTCGCTCCTGAGCTATTCTTCCGGAGCCTGTGGGAACCCGGTGCCCCTCGGACTCCAGCGCAGATTGCCGGTCGCCACCTTTCTGGCGACCGTCGCTCCACTCCCGAACCAGGCGAGCCTCCATCACACCCCGTCCATCGCGTCCTATGCCCTCATGGTAGCAATGGCCATACGCAAAACGGTTGCCATTCGGGCAACCGTGCGTATGGCGGCATCGCCAAGACGGTTCGCTCGTGTCGCTCAATCCGCAAGTCGTCCGCCGGGACCCCGGGTCCCCCGGCTCCGGGACAAAACGGCGATGGGTTCCCGAAGGCCAGCCGAGCGACTTGCGGTTTTAGCGAGGAGGACGGGTTGGTTTGCCCCGTCCGACAGTTCGTGATGGAGGCGGGGCTAACCCGTCCGAGGAGCGTTAAAAAACCGCGCAGGAGCGAGCGGTCTCGGGGACCCATCGCCGCAGGTCCCCATAGGCTTCGGAAGAATGTGGAATATATATAATGGGTCGCTTGGTGCGGAGGATAAAGCATGACGTGGCTTAAGATGAAGTTTCAGGGGCTTGTTCGACGGTTGTTCGGGGCGAAGGTCATTACGCCCGAAGAGATCGAGGGTGTCCTGAAGCTGCCGGTGCTGGCGGTGATTCCGCATCTCGAGCGCCGTCGAAGCCTGGCCCAGAGCGCGGGGCTCATCCGGCGGCGTCTGGACCTGAACGGCCGTTGGCGGTCCCGATTACTGATCAATTTCCCTGACCATTCTCCCGCCGCCATTGCTTATGACAATCTCATCCATGAAATCAGACCGGTCGTACAGAAAGACCGGCGAAAGGTCATTCTCGTTGTCAGCGCGGTCGCTGGAGAAGGGGGGTCCCTGACGTGCGCCAATCTGGCGATCGCGGCCGGCCGGCAGGGTTTAAAAACCTTAATTATTGAAGGACATATGCGGGCGCCCCGGATCAGCGGGGTGTTCCATGTGGATTTAGAGCCGGGCTTGACGGGTTGTTTGAACCGAAGCCTTTCCGCGTCCAGCTGTATTCAGAAATTTGTTTTGCCTTTTACCGATCTCCTGGCCGCCGGTCGATCGGTCTCTTATCCCGCCGCTCTCTGGAACTCCGCCGCTTTTCAGCAACTGCTGGACGTCGTGCGAACGTTTTATGACCTGGTTTTAATTGAGGCCTCGCCGCTTCTTCTTTTCCCGGATACCGCTGAACTGGCAAAAAAGGTCGACACCATTCTGCTGGTCCACCAGTTCGGGCGCAGTTCCTCCGACCGATTGGGTAAAGCGGTTGAAAAGATTCAGGACGTCAAAGACCGTATTCTGGGAGTGGTTCTGAATGATTCTCCAAGCTGATTGCACTGGACGACTCGAATTAGTAATCTATTTCCGCTGTGAAAATTAATTGGATCGATCCGATCTTCCTGAGCTGCGTCGGAGTCCTTCTGGCGGGGTGTGTGTCGCTTCTATGGGCGTTGTCCAAGCTGATTGTGAAAAAGCCTAAAGCAGAGACAACGGACTCGACTGGTTTAGACGATATTCCGATCTTGACGGATGCCGACCCCGCCCAGCTCGTTCGCGCGGAAGAATCGACGCTTCAAGCCCTTCGTGAGCGAGGGGCTCGGCAATCACTTTCACCAGTGGTTCCCGTATCTTCGGCGGTGGGCCCGGTGGCGGGGAAAGAAGTGGCCGATCGGCTGGATGCGATGGCTCAACGTCTGACCGAAATGCAGACGGTGCTCTCCCAGCAGGCGGGCCAGGCCGCCGCGTCCCTTTCAACGCTCGGAGCGGCTCCCCGGAGTTTCTCCCCTGAAACCGTTGATAAGCTTCTGAAGATCGTCGGCAATGTGATTCATCAAGTCGATCTTCTCCAGAGCAGTCTGAATACAAGCCAAAGCAAATCAGCCCCTGGAGTTTCTGAACCCCCGGACGCTGGTTAACCGTCGCGAACAGAATGAAAAAACCTCTTTTACTGCTGTTCATCCTGTTGGATGTGATGGCCATGAGCGCGGCCGGAGTCGTGCTTTACTTGCGAATGGCCCCCAAGCTTAAGCCGGTCGTTCCCTCGCGGAAGGATATCAATCGATCAGTTGATGAGTTGGGTGTGTCTACCACCCCGGCGGTCGACGCGGTGGCTTCTACGGAGCCGGTCCAGGGAATTCCACCGGTCTTGTCCGCCGCAGCCACTCGTGTCGAGCCCGGTATTCGGAAAATCCTCTTCAAATACAGCAACAGCAAGGCTCGGCAGGTCGCCTTACGGGCTGATTTTACCGGATGGAAAGCGGAACCCATGCGTCGGGATGCACGAGGGGTTTGGACTTATCAGGCCAATCTGACGCCAGGGGAATACGCTTATATTTTTACCGCTGATGAAAAACCTGTTCGCGATCCTGCCAATAAACACATCAAACGCATCGGCACCACTCAAGTCAGCGCCATCGTCGTCAAACCCCGTTAACCCCAAGCTTGGTGTAGGTCTTCCTAAGGCGGCCCCGAATTTAGTATTTTAGATACCCCCGTTAGGCAGAACCGATTTCGGGCCGGTAGATCAATTGGGAGATCGCCTCCATGGCATGGGCTTTTATCCCTTTCTCACCTTGTAGGATTCAGACGGAAACCCAATCTGTAACGCCTCATTAAATAAGGTCAAATCAGACCCTGATTTGGGTAGTATTTGGGTAGTAACAAGATCACGGATCGCTGAAGGCGATCCGTTTTGGCGATGGTCGTTGCAACCATGAGAAATAGGGACGCGACCGGTCACCCGCTGAAAGTAGTCAGCCTCCTGCTTTATCCCATTAGAAGGATATATTGACTTTATCCCATAAAAGGGATAGATTCTTTTCATGAAAGACTTTGCGGTCACCGCACGTACGGCTGCTCAAATCGGCGAGTCCTTGCGTCGGCGCCGGAAACTCCTCGGGTGGTCCCAGGAGGAACTGGGTCGCCGATCGGGCATCAAGCAAAAAAACCTGTCCGCCATTGAAAATGGCGCGGAAGGGGTTCGACTGGGGACGATTTTTAGGCTACTGGCCGCGTTGGATCTGGAGCTGACGGTTCACGAACGTCGCACATCCGAGCCGCTTGATCCGGACCGATGAGCCGCTCCCGCTCGATTCGCCGCCTTCAGGTCTTTATGAACACCTCCCGCGTGGGGACCCTGGAACGGGAGGCCTCTGGCAGGCTTCTATTTGCTTACCATGTGGATTGGCTATCCAAGCCTCAGGCGATTCCTATCTCCCTCAGCCTTCCCCTGCGAGAAGAACGCTATGCGGATGATCGACCGGCAGCCTTTTTTGACAACTTACTACCGGATACCGCGGATGTTCGCCGAAGGATCGCCGAAACGACGGGATCCCCCGATGCGTCGGTGTTTGAGCTCCTGCGGATCATCGGTCGCGACTGCATCGGAGCGCTTCAGCTTATCCCTGACGGAGAACCGTCTCCTTCTCAAAAACAAGTCTCCGGGAAACCCATCAGCGACAAACGCATCGCCGCCATCCTTCAGGGCTTATCGGTGCTTCCCCAGGGCTCAGAGGAAGAGCCGTTCCGCATTTCCATTGCGGGAGCACAGCACAAAACGGCTTTTCTGAAACTCGGAGGCCGGTGGGCCATTCCGGAAGGCTCCACCCCGACGACTCATATCTTTAAACCCCCGATCGGAAAACTTCCGAATGGGGTGGATCTCACCGCGAGTGTGGCCAACGAATGGCTTTGCCTGGAGTTGACCAAAGCCTTGGGTCTCTCCGTGGCCAACGCGGAAATGAAAACCTTTCAATCTGTTCCGAGTCTCGTCGTCGAGCGCTTTGATCGGCGGTGGTCCACCGATCACAAGAGACTGGATCGCATCGTCCAAGAAGACCTCTGCCAGGCTCTGGGAGTCCCATCCGGCCGCAAGTACGAATCGCACGGAGGGCCGGGGGTCCGGACGCTGATGCGGTTCCTGGATGGGTCCGATCATCGGGAAAAAGACCGGGTGACCTTCATGCGGACCCAACTGGCTTATTTTTTCCTTGGCGCTATCGATGGTCACGCCAAAAACTTCAGTATCCACCTGACCCGGACCGGTTTTCGACTCGCGCCACTCTACGATATTCTCACCGTCTGGCCGGCTCTGCGAAAAAGCGAGATTCCCTGGAAACAAGTCAAGTTCGCCATGGCCATCGGCGATTCGCGCCATTACGACCTGCGAACCATACAGAGCCGCCACTGGTTTGAAACCGCCAGGCGCTGCGGTTTTGACACTCGAGTGATGCAAACCATTTTGGACGATCTATTGGCCCGCATCGACACGCTTCGAACGACCGGCCCGCGCCTTCCCAAAGGATTTCCTTCCGACCTTTACGAAGAAGCGCTCGCGGGCATTCTCCAGCAAGCCGCACGCTTCAAAACTCAATAACTTTTTGGAACGCGGAGAATTTCGATTGGCTTTAATTTCGGGGGAACGGTCAAACAACTCCAAGGTCAGGGAGACGACCGTTTAAGCGTTTCAGAGCATTTACGCGGCGGTCTGGGGATTCACTGGTCGCGTTACCGTGCGGACTACACCCTGGCGCCTTTCGGCGACCTCGGCCTGACCCAGCGCTTTACGATTTCCCTTCTCTTCGGTCCGGTCGACAGCGAGTCTGGCCCGCACAACCTGCAAAAAGTGGCATCACGCCCCATTCGTCCCATACCCGCTGCGGAGTAGTTTTTGCGAATCGACCAGCGGAAATGTAAAATAAAACGAATTGTTCGCCGCATCGATTTGGGTAATAATTTGGGTAGATTGGAACGAGTCAGACTCACAAAATAAGCTAAAATAACGCCGATTTCGGGCCGGTAGATCAATTGGGAGATCGCCTCCATGGCATGGAGGAGGCTGTGGGTTCAAGTCCCATCCGGTCCACCACTTTCGCAACAAGAACCCCTTCAGAAATGAGGGGGTTTTTTGCTGTCTGGTTTTGGATGAGATTTTCAGGCTCCGCGCCAAGGGGCGATTGTAGTGTAATTGTAGTGTTGGCCGGTGTCTTGTGAGCTGATTTCGGTGCTGCCAGTTCGATGGAAGTCTTGAGATGTCCCGCCGATAAGTGGCTGTAGCGTTGAGTCATTCGCAAATCTTTATGGCCCAGGATGGCGGCCAGACTTTGGATGTCCACGCCGCGCATAGCCGCATGGCTGGCGAACGTATGGCGTAAGTCATGAAATCGGAAGTCGATGAGCCCGGCCAGTCTGATAGCTTTTTGAAACTGGCTCCGAATCCATCCATCCCTTAGCATGGTCACGCCATGACGTTTGAATATCGGGCCGGTCCGTTCGCTTAAGGGAGTTTTTGAGAACAGGTCCATCAGTTCCGTTGTGAGGGGGACAAATCGCCCTTCGCCGGATTTTGATTTCCGAATACATAGCCAGCCGCGCTTGATGTCGATGTCGCTCCATTGGAGTGCCAGTATCTCGCCCTGTCTCATCCCGGTATGTCTGGCCACAAGAAGCACCGGCAGCAAGTTCGGATGAGCAGCGTTCAATAGTCTCTGAAATTCCTCGTCCTCTATAAATCGGACGCGTTTATCATCCACCTTGTCGAGTCGGTAGCCTGCCAGCGGGTCTTGGGAAATTAATCCCCATTCAAGTGCTTTATGAGTCGCCGCTTTGAGGATGATGAGTTCGCGTCGAACGGTAGAAGGGGAAAGTGTCTTTTCTGGATCGTGGGGGGATGGTGTTTGTCGTCGCCATGCTTTGTAGGTGTCCATCATGTGCCGGATTTCAGATACCGGGGTTTCAGCGCCGAAGTGCTTAAAGAAAGTCGGCAGCTTGTAGCGTGTGTCCCTGTAGGTCCATTGATTCTTGGGCTTGAGATGGATTTCGATGTACCGATTGAGCGCCTCTGAGAGTATGCAATCCTTGGCCGTCGGATTAAACCGGCCTTCCTGGGTGGCAGCCCGATAGGAAATCGCCCACCTTTCCGCTAACTTGCGGTCGGTTTGCTGGCTGCTGGCGTAGGTCATTCTCCCCTTATGGGAGAACGCCAGCCACCATGTCTTGCCGCGCTTGTAGAGTCCCATCTTTTTCCGCGTCCTTCACCGTTTTTGATTTTAGGTTATCAACCAACTTGTCTAAATCCTGCTTGTCGAATCGCAGCGCCTTGGCCCTCAGCTTCACGAATGGAATTTCCCGCCGGTAAACCAAATGGTATAGCGTAATCGGGCTCAAGGCAAGGTACACCGCCGCCTCTTTGACGGTTAGGAGGCGTTTATCCATTGGCCACCCGCCCTGCAAGTGGCCCTACCGCATCACTCGCACCCCTGATATTTAACGTTCGACGCTCAGGCGACCAACGGGCTTTGCTCCGGCATTTATGGCTACAGAATCGTCCTAGGCCGCGCTCTAAATCTGACACTCGCGCCATGAATTGCTTTTTGCATTCCAAACAGCGGGACTCGCGCAGCCGGTGGGTCATGGATGCACTGCCCCGCCAAAGACTGCTTGGACGGCTGCTACATTTGGGTGAGTGACGGCTGGGGAGTCCGAGGCGGGTCCTTCCGAAATTCCTTGTTTTAAATTCTGCATTCCGCACGTAGTAAGAAATTCATTCTGTGCGGAATTATTTTCAGATTTTAAGGCATACGAATACGCCTTATTTTTTACCCCTTCGCCTTTACGGTCTATTAAGCCGTCCTCAAAAAGTTCTGCAAGGACGGTGCGGCATGTACCGGGTGGCATATCCGCAAACTTGGCTATGGCATCGGCTTCCTGAAAATTCACCACCAAGGCCGCTAAGACCTGTTTTCTTTGCTCCTCGTGCCGGACGTGGCGGGTTGTGCCCAGGACAACGTATTGTCCATTTTCCAGGCTTACGACTAATTCGCGGGGGGTCGGAAAACGTGAATAGGCCACCAAGACCCGCTGCGTATCGCTGCCTCTATTTGGTTTTAAGACAAGACCGGCATCAACGGCAGCCAAAAGGTCCCCGGACCCGCGTATTTCCGTACCGTCCTGGCCCTCGCTCTTGCGGGCATGGTGGATCAATAGGACTCCAGCCCCGGTAGTTCTTGCCAAGTCCAGTAGGGGGTCCATTTGTGCGCCTACCTCAGCGGCGGCGTTTTCCTCCCGGACGTTCCAGAACCGGGCCAAGGTGTCCACTACGACGAGGCCGATATGATGGGCTTGGGTAAAGCGTTTTATTCCTTCCATCTCGACTGGGGATGAACGTAAAGGGGCGCAATGGATATGTAGGTCTTCCGCATTGGGTAAACCCAAGGTTAGTAGCCTGTCGGTTATGTCTTCCCGGTGTTCCTCTACGGCTAAGACGAGAACAGGACGCTTTTGGACTTTGAACCCGAGGAAGGGAGTTCCATCAATAACGGCTTTGATGAGGTGATAAGCGAGGGTGGATTTCCCAGCTTTCGGCGCTCCAGCAAGCAGAACAAGACCGCCGCTTGGAAGATATTTGTCCCATACCCAAGAACGTTCAGGGGTCTTTTCGGAGAGCATCTGGCGGGCACTCTTGGGGTTGAATTTAATTCCGCACGAAACTAATTCCTTGGGTTGTGCGCTATGCGGAATCGTCCATGCGGCAATTTCCCCGGTTGGGTTTAATCCGGCCAGGATAATGGCCAGCCCTGCCTGGTTCTGGACAACCCCCGCATTAATAAGCGCCTTTTCATGCGGGATAAGCATTTCACGCGGTAACCGGGATAGCTCGAAAAAGAGGTCTTTAGATTCATCTGGATCAATCGCTTGCCCTGCCGTCTTGTAGGAGGTGCAATAGGATTCTGTACGCTGGAACAATCCCAACGCGTGGTCTGTACGCCGGAAATCGGCCAGCAGTTCTTTTTCGGATTCTAGGGGAAGTCTCGAAAAACTCATGCTGCGCGTCCTAGCCCCAAGTCATGCAGTGATTTGGTCCATAGATAATCTGAAAGCCTCCGGCATCTGGTGGCCACGTCTCCCGGATGGATTCGGGCGAATAGACCGAGGCTGGTAATAATATCGCTGGCCTGTTCGCTGTCGACGGTAAATGTGATTTTCGGCTGAGTTTGTGTTAGACTTTTCATGGTTAAATTGTCCTTTCGTAAAAAAGCCCACGGTTCACGCCGTGGGTTTTTAATCGTTATCAGACTGTTTTTCCTTCCGCCTCTCAATTTCTTCTTGAAACCATGCCAAACGTTGCTTGCTCTCCGCAATCGCGTCCTGGATTTGCCGAGCCAAATCGAGGGCTAAGATGTTTGTTGGTCGTCCTTCGAGTAATTGACGTTGTTGAAAGCTTCTGTCCATAACGGCTGTGCTTTCGATTACGGTGGGGCTGCTTTCGTCAAAACGCTTATGAAGGTTCCTTCTGGCCTTGTAACCGATGAGGAAAAGGTCCGATAATTCCCGCTCTTTAATTTGTGCGACGATCATTTGGATTTCCGGGTCATTCACTTCATCTGTTTGAAGAAAGTTACGGATGGTTTTTGGATCGCGCTTCATTCGTCGAGCACTGGCGTTCGGGGTAAGCTGGGAGTCACGCAAGGCGACCGCGTGTGCTTTTTCAGTTTTTGTAAGGGAAGGACCGCCCATATTATTCCCTGACATTCCCTGTATCTTTAAAAAAGAGGATCATAATTGGCCAGTCATACGGCGAGTGGGCTTCATTCCATACAACCGATCCTTTAACAACCGATGTTGTAAGAGTAAATCACGAGCAGGGAGTTTTAGGGTCCCGTTCCAGTATTGTTCCTGGACCTCGTTCAGTTTTTCAGGATCAACCGAAAAGACAAAATAAATCGTTCCATTTTCATCGACTAAGCGCACCGGCCAGCCTTTGTCAACGATGATCGAAGCGGTCAACCCTACATCCTTGATTCGAGTATCTACGATTCGTGCTCTGGTAGGGATCGGCATACCCATCCACCTCTTTCTTTTTTTCCATCACTCACCCTTTAATGGCGAAATGTCGGCGAATACCATCCAAAAATTGCCTCAGGACGATGATTTAGGGAGAGCTTTTATAGTCGTAGAACGAGCGGTTAGATGGGGTTAAGAACTAGAACGGAATTTGTCGATGAACGCAGGGAGGATATTTCGTTATTCGTTTCTATCAAAATGATCGTCTGGGATTGGGCGCGGAATTGAAATCTTTTTGAATTTAGCTCGATAGCATTTTTCGGATCGATACGGATAAAATGGGGATCGCTCCAATCCGAAATAGTCCCTGAGTTTTCTCGCAAGGCGTTGTACGTTCTTTTGCATTGATTCGCGTTGCGCACTGGTGATTCCCCTTGTTCCCCAGGAAATATGGCCATCGCATTCAGCGAACGCTGTAAGTAAGGTCCATAGATTGCCAGGAGCATCTCCTTTGCTTCCCTTGTTCAATTTCATGCCTGACATGGTATGTCTTTTCCACACCCCGCCCTTTGTGCGAGTTCGGATTTCCGTGCGCGATATGACCTCGATCTCAAGATCAGACCAATCGTGTATTTCGAGAAACGCTTTTTTAAGCTCCGAGCGAATATCGCCTTTGACCATTACTAATGCCATCTTCAAAAGATTATCGAGTATCGAAAGGTGCTCACCTAAAAAATCCTGTTTGTAGGCGTGATACGGTTTTTTACCATCCGCATCGGCAAGTTTTCGCAATTCGCCATTGCCCTGGATCATGGGATAGAGTAATTTCTTAATTCTCCTGTTGACTGAATATTCGGTTTGGCCGTAAGTGGAGACAATTTGTTCAGCTGCTTCATCTATTTTCTGGAGGGTGTATTGAGGTAGTTCAGTCGTTTGTAGTTCAGGAATTTCCATCTTCGTCTCCATAACAGACCCCGGCTCCGGGACCGAAAGCGGGTTGACTTAGTTCAGGCGCTAGAGGACGCCCCAACTCAATTGTACTTCGCGCGTATTAAATAATTACCCAAAGTCCGCATCGATTCTTTTTGCCAAATGGTGTCCACGAAAAGGCCGTTAGTTGCTCCGATAGTCGGTGGAATATCCATTTTGGGGAATTAAATCCGAATTTAATTACCTAAGCGAACGTAAACGCCAGCGCCGCTTCCTTCCGGCGCTCCGCCGTGGCTCTGACGTAAGGCAAGAGGCTTTGAAGGCTCGAATGGCCGCTCAATGTCATTAACGTGGCCGGATCGCGTCCGGGGGCGCGTAGCGTTAAGTACGTCGCCCTGAATGAGTGCGGCGTGATCCGTTTTTCAATACTGGCCAGTCGGACATAGCGCTCGACAAGGCAATCAACGGCCTTGGGAGTCAACCGCTGCTTGTCGTAAGGGCCATGCTTGCCAAGGGTCAAAAATAACGGCGCGTCCGCACTTGGCGGGTTGTCTCCGTGTTCAAGCTGCAAGTAGCGCTTAACGCCGAGGTAGACGTTTTCCGCTATGGGGAGCTTTAACCAGTACGGCTTTTCGCTCCGCTTCTTTAGTCCCTGGTAGGTGACATGCTTCTGCCCTTCATCGATCAGATTCCCGACATTCAGTCGTACAAGCTCACCCTTTCGCATGGGCGTGTTGGCCAGGACCAGAAGCACGGCATAATCCCGCGTCCCTTCCTTGGTCCGTCTATCCGGCAATGCCAGCATCCGGGAAACTTCTTCAATGGTCAGTATGTCGGATTGTCCTACAGGTCGGCCTCTCATAGTTTAATCTCCATTTCCATATCGTGAACGTCGGTTAAAGTATAGCGTATATACGTAGACCGCGCAAGCAAGAACGTATATACTTAAGGTATGAGCGCAACGAAAAAGCCTAAGCCGGGCCATCACTACTACTTGAAGTCTGATTTCAGGCAGCCGGTGATCGTCTACATAAGGCCTGTCACGCACCGTAAGCTAAAGATGCTGGCCGTGAGAAGTGGTAAAACCTTACAGGAATTACTGAGGGAGGCTATCGAGCGCTATATGAAGTGATGGGAAGCAAACCCCCGGCAGGAGTGGGGAGGGGGGCTGGTGGCCCATGTGCACCTTACCACCCAAGGTTCTTTCTACCCGACCCGAACAAAAAAGAGGATCAACGCCACCTTCGCTTGAGGTCTGGCCTTAATAAGCAATTAGCGAGAAGGCCATCAATTGCATCAAGGGAAGCGTTCTTCGCCTTTATCAGGATTTCTGCTACCTCCGCAACGGTATCCAATGATTCCTCGCGATTTTCCTGCAACACGAAAAACATGGCGAAATAAAACTCATGGGGAACGTCTACTCCGTTGATTTTTTCTTTTAAGGCTTCATCCTTTCCATATTTTGCGCAGATTTCGCTCAATTTCCCAAAAGAATATCCTAGCGACTGAATGGACTCGAAAGCGTTTTTGGTCCCGTCCAATTCGTCGAGTTTCATGAACCTCATAATGAATTGAGCCATAGCGGATTCAGTGAATGTGCTTCCAATGTCGTTTCGCATTTTGCCTCGAAGTAACCAAACTACATAAATTGGAATGGCGGTTTTGGCATATTTCCTGACGGAATCCGAAACCCCTTTACATAGGCTATCGGTGTTCAGATTAAGCCATTTCCCCGGCTCGTCGTTTTTTATGACGTGAATAATATTCATCAACAGAGCATCACCGGCAAACTTGGCATATTCCGTAATGTTTAGAGCTTGTATTTTCTCTTCGTAATCCTCTATGACAAAACCTTGTAATTTGGCGCGAACTAAAATGTTCAAACCTGCGAGGGCAATTTCTTCGCGAATCTTCGGGTCCTTTTCGTCCATCATCGGCATACTCATGCGAATTGTCGCGGGTTTTTCCGTAAGAATTGCTGGCACAAATTGATCCCCAGTTACTGGCGTGTCTTTCCTGATGAATTGCGCAATCGCTGGGTGTTCGCATAATAATTTTATTCTGCCCCGATCAAATTCAATCGCGGTATCCAGCCTTTTTAAGGCTTCGTCGTTGTTCTGATTCCTGGCACACTTGTGCAAATCCGACAGCAATGAGCTATAGAGTGAAACAACGTTTCTCTGGATTACGAGAGCGTCACCCCCCAATTCGGCTCCGCGCTGTATCAAGTCGCTAAGGTGTGATCTTATTTTCATTAATTGCCCAAACGTTGTTTCTTTCATTGAAGATACGTCTGTTAGATGAGTAGTGTAGTTTTCCCGATATTGTTTTAATTCTTCGTTGTCTTTAAGGCGTGCTGTGTCGATTTCTTTTTGCGTGACATCCCTGTACTGCGGGGGGAATAGCTCATTATGGTAACGACGTTTTAAATGGCCTTCGTAACAGCCTGGGCGGGGACTCCAAACTAATTCCTTATTGGTACTGCGCGGTTGAATGGTTTTAAATAAGGAAGATTTCTTAAAAATCGATAACAGTGACTTTATTGAGAATTGCTTCATATCCATTTCCATTGCGTTCCAAGAGTTTGACTATTGAAACGGCCAAAATCGACTCTGAATAAAAAAGGGCGGACGTATCAATCCCGAGCCAGTTAGATAACCCGGAACGACCGCCGCCCCTAGCCCTTACGGGCCATGTGAGCGACCTCGAACACGGTTCTAACTGTGCCCCCAAGTTTATGCTTGGAAGCTCACCCAGCTCTTACGCCGGGTCCCGGTGAAGTCTAATGCTGGTAGAACGACACCAACATGATATTTTGTTGACCAACGTGAGGATTATATAAAGCCTTTCTGGCGAGAGGGTCAAAATCTATGCGGCAGGACTGTAGTGTTTTTGTAGTGTTGGACCCCAAAAAGTGGACTAAATCGGACAAGAATGGACAAAAAGCCCTTATGGCTCAAGGGGTATTTCTTCGTCGGTAAATGCGTTTCTTTTGGGTTTTGGGCGGGTTTTCCGGCTGACATGGCATGGAGGAGGCTGTGGGTTCAAGTCCCATCCGGTCCACTTTTTGCAAAGCCTCTGCCGTTTACGGCAGGGGCTTTTTTGCGCGGACGATGCTATAATTTTCACTTCACATATGAGAATTATTTCAGGCACAGCCAAGCGGCGGCAGATCAAAACGCCTTCCTTTTCGACGGGCGTGCGGCCCATTCTGGCCCGCGTGAAGAAATCACTCTTCGATATTCTTCGCCCGCGCATCGCGGGGTCCTATTTTTTGGATTTGTTTGCGGGCTCCGGCGCTGTGGGAATTGAAGCGCTTTCTGCGGGCGCCGCTTCGGTGACATTCGTCGATTCGAATCCCCGGTGCTTGAGCGTTATCCGGCAGAATCTGTCGCGCCTGCAGCTCTTTGACCGGGCGCGTCTGGTGCGGGCGGATGTGACGCGGAACCTGGCGGTGGGGGGCGGCCCGTTTGACCTGATTTTTATGGGGCCACCCTATCACGAAATATGCAGGAACCGTCCGCCACACGGCCGGGCGGACGCTCGCCCGTCGTTTGGCGAGAGGCTTCATCTCACGGGTCCGACGCTGAAGGAGATCGGTCGTGTGCGGATTCTGAAGGAGGGAGGCTGGGTGATTTCTCAGCACCATGCGAAAGAAAATCCGGTTCAGCTCCCTCAGTGGAAACTTTTTAGACAGGAATCCTATGGGGATACGAAGTTATCCTTTTTTTCTTTTGATTCGTCATTCCCTGCGGTCTCTGGCAGGGAATCCATGGATCCCCGACAGGGGCACTCGGGGATGACGGCGTGAAGGAACTTATGGGACACTTCACTAACGAACATCCTCTTGTTATCAAGTACGGTGGCAGCCTCCTCGAGGAACAGGGCCACCGAAGTGCTTTTCTGAAGCAGATCGCAGCGCTGTCCAAGCAGCGGCCCGTTATCCTGGTGCACGGCGGCGGCAAGGAGATCACGCGGGCGATGGAGAAGGCCGGTCTTCAGGCGTCGTTCGTGAATGGCCGGCGCTATACGGATGATGCCACGATGGCGGTGGTTGAACAAGTTTTGTCCCGTTTAAATAAGGACATTGTTCAGGAACTCAAGAGGTACGAGACCGCTCCGGACGGTTTCTCCGGACGGTTTGAGCATCTGGTTGAGGCGGTGCCGGTGGCGGGGTTGGGGCGCGCGGGCGAGGATTTAAAAGTGGCCAAGCCGGTTCTCGTCCAGATATTAACCCGCACGCCGTTGCCGGTCTTTTACTCGGTGGCGGAAGACGCACAGCGCCAGCCGCTCAATATCAATGCCGATGATTTTGCCTTGGCGCTGGCCATCGCCTGCCAGGCGGACCGACTGGTGTTTCTGACCGATTCCGGCGGGCTTCTCGGAAAGGACGGCCAGCGCATCGACACCGTTCATCCGGATGAGGCGCAGCAGCTGATCGATGAGAAGGTCATTACCGGCGGCATGATCGTCAAAGTTCAGGCCTGCATCCGGGCGTTGAACGCCGGAGTGGGTTCCGTCGATATCGTCAAAGGCATTGATCATTTTCTGACGGGCAGTCCGGCACAAGGCACGGTCTTCTTACTATAATTCTGAAACTCCTTTTATGGATATTCAAAAGCTGACTGATCGGTATCTTTTTCATACCTACAAACGGAACCCGCTGGTGATCCGGCGGGCCAGCGGCAGTTGGGTGTGGGACGATAAGGGGAAAAAGTACCTCGACTTTTTCTCCGGTCTGGCGGTTTCCGGTATCGGCCATGCGATGCCGCCGGTGGTCCAGGCCATTCGGAAACAGGCCGGGACGCTGATTCATTGTTCCAATCTTTTTTATTCGGGTCCTGCGGCTCGGCTGGCGCAGACATTGTGTCAACGCTCCTTTGCGAAGAAGGTTTTTCTCTGTAATTCCGGGGCCGAAGCCAATGAAGCCGCGATCAAGCTGGCGCGCAAGTTCGGCTATCAGACAGGGGGCCGGTTCGAAATCATTGTTTTCGAAAATGCGTTTCATGGGAGAACCCTCGGGACGCTGGCCGCGACGCCTCAACCAAAATTTCAGCAGGGATTCGGTCCTCTGCCGCCGGGGTTTCCTGTGGCCGAGTTCAACCGGATTGATTCGGTCCAAAGCCTCCTGTCGTCCAAAACCGTGGCTATTCTGGTGGAGCCGGTCCAGGGCGAAGGTGGCATCCGGCCGGCCAACCCGGAGTTCTTGAAAGCGCTTCGGGTTTTGGCGGATCAGCGCAACCTTTTGTTGATTTTCGACGAGGTCCAGGTGGGTCTGGGCCGGACCGGCGATCTTTTCGCCTATCAAACCTTCGGGGTGAAGCCCGATATCCTCACGCTGGCCAAGGGGTTGGGCGGTGGCATGCCGATCGGGGCGATGTTGGCCCATTCACGGTTAGCGTCTGTGTTTGGCCCGGGAGATCATGGAACGACGTTTGGCGGAAACCCGGTCTGCTCCGCCGCGGCATTTGCCGTATTAAAGATGATCACTCCCCGGATGCTCAAAAACGTCAAGCAGCAGACCGCGAGGCTTTCCTCTGAGTTGCAGTCTTTGATCGCCGGCAAGCCCTACGTGAAGGAACTGCGGGGCATGGGCCTCATGATCGGGATTGAGCTCACCGTTCCGGGTGCTCCTTTCGTCGAAGCCGCCCGGCAGCAAGGCCTGCTGATCAACTGCACGCAGAACAACGTGCTCCGCTTCCTGCCGCCCCTGGCGCTCTCCGATTCGGAACGCCGCTTCGCTCTGAAGGTCCTCAAGCGCGTCTTCGACGCCGGCCCCCGCGCTGGTTGACGTTTTGACTCTATAAATCGAATTAAAATATAATTCGTTATCGTCTAAAATCCTTCTATATAAGAGATCCTCATGAATATCAAAAAAGTTGTGGTCGCTTATTCCGGCGGGCTCGATACCTCCGTTATTTTACGCTGGGTCAAGGAGCGCTATCACTGCGAGGTCATCGCCTGCGCGGTGGATGTGGGCCAGGCTTCCGAAACCAAGGGGCTGAAGGAACGCGCCCTCTCGACAGGGGCGTCCAAAGCCTATCTCATCGACGCCCGGAAAGAATTCGTCGAAGAGTATCTCTGGCCGACGCTACAGGCCGAGGCTATCTACGAGGGGAAATACCTCCTCGGGACGTCAATCGCTAGGCCGGTGATTGCCAAAAAAGTCGTCGAGATTGCCCAAAAAGAAGGCGCCGAGGCGGTTTGTCACGGAGCGACCGGCAAAGGGAACGATCAAGTCCGGTTTGAGCTCACCTTCAAGGCGTTGATGCCGGAGGTGAAAGTGATCGCTCCCTGGCGGGAGTGGGAAATGAAGTCGCGCGAGGACGAGATCAATTATGCGCTCCGGCACAAAATCCCTGTTCCGGTGACCAAGTCCAAGCCCTATTCGTCGGACCGCAACCTCTGGCACATGAGCTTTGAGGGAGGCATTTTGGAAAACCCGGATAACCCGCCCCGCAAAGACATGTTTGTTCTCACACGGGACCCTGAAGAGGCCCCGAACAAACCGGAGTGGGTCACGATTGATTTTGAGAAAGGTATTCCCAGACGCGTGAACGGCCGTACGCTCGGTCCTGTCAAGCTGGTAGAGATGTTAAATACCCTGGGTGGAAAACACGGCATCGGGCGTGTCGATATGGTGGAAAACCGCCTCGTTGGCATGAAGTCCCGCGGTGTTTACGAAGCGCCTGGAGCGACCCTCCTTTACGCGGCGCACCGGGAGCTGGAAGCGTTGGTTCTGGACCGGGACACCCTGCACGCCAAGCTCGTTCTGGCGCCGAAAATGGGGGAGATGATCTATAACGGGCTCTGGTTTACGCCGCTGCGGGAAGCGATCTCGGCTTTTGTCGCTTCCACTCAGAAGCGGATGACCGGATCCGTACGCCTGAAGTTGTACAAGGGCGGACTCACCGTGGAAGGACGCACGTCGCCGAATTCTCTTTATTCGGAAGACCTGGCCACGTTTGGCGCGGACACCATCTATAACCAGCGCGACGCCGAAGGGTTTATCAACCTCTACGGATTGCCGATCAAGGTCCAGGCGTTGTTACAGGGAAGGAAAAAATGAATCCACAATCGTTCATCGCTTCTCTTAGTTTTGATATTCGTCTGGCTCCCTATGACATCCTGGGCAGTATCGCCCATGCCCGGATGCTCTCCCGCGCCCGCATCATCCCGGCTCGGGATGCCCAGCGGATCATCACGGGGCTGACCGCGATTGCCAAAGACCTCGAGAAAGGCAAACGCCTTCCTCCAGAAGAGGATATTCATTATGCGATCGAGCGGGAACTCATCCGCCGGATCGGTCCAGTCGGGGGCAAACTGCATACCGCCCGCAGCCGGAACGATCAAGTCGCGTTGGATCTGCGGCTCTACCTGAGGGACCAGATCGATCTGGTGCTTTGTGAGATCGAACGCCTTCAACAGGCCATCGTGGCGGTGGCCGAGGATAATCTGGATGTGGTCATGCCGGGGTTCACCCACATGCAGCATGCCCAGCCGATTCTGTTCAGCCACCATCTGCTGGCGTACGCCTGGATGCTTCAACGGGATAAGGGACGGCTTCGGGATGCCCGCCACCGGACCAATGAAATGCCGCTCGGCAGCGCTGCGCTCGCCGGGACGTCGTTTCCGATCGACCGGAAATATGTCGCGCGCCAGCTCGGTTTTGCCCAGGTGACCGCGAACTCGATCGACGCGGTTTCCGACAGGGACTTCCTCGTGGAGTTCTGTGCGGCCGCGTCGCTCGTGATGACCCATCTCTCACGGCTCTGCGAGGAATTGATCCTCTGGTCCAGCTCTGAATTCAACATCATCCGGCTGGCGGACGATTTTACATCCGGTTCCTCCATCATGCCGCAGAAGCGCAATCCGGATGTGGCGGAGATCATTCGCGGTGAAACCGGCCGGATTTACGGAAATCTCATCGCGCTGTTAACGATTCTAAAAGGATTGCCGCTGTCGTATAACCGGGATCTCCAGGAAGACAAGCCGCCCCTGTTTGATACCGTGGACACGCTTCAGGGGTGCCTGGCGGTGACGACGCCGATGATCGCGACCTTGTCGGTGCGCGCGGAGCGCATGCGGGCGCTGTGTGCCCGGGGATATCTTGTGGCCACCGAGCTCGCGGACTATCTGACCGAAAAAGGCGTTCCTTTCCGGACGGCTCACGGGACGGTGAAGCGGATCGTCGGTTATTGCGAGAAGCAGCATATCCGGCTCGATGAACTGACACTCGAAGAACTCAAGCGTTTTGACGGCTTGTTTGACGAAGGGGCTCTGCGCGTGCTTTCCATTGATCAAGTGGTTCATGTGAAAGACTCGGAAGGGGGGACTTCTCCTCGGCGCGTGCGCCAGCAGATCACCCAGCTCAAACGATTGATGCGCTCATGAGAAAGCGGATCGCTTTATTGATCGTCCTGGGATTTGGGCCGGCGCTGGCCGGCCGGGCGGAGACGATCCCTGACCGGACGTTGACGATTGAAGACAGTGTGCGGCTGGCGATGAATAACTCGCCCGCTCTCTTGAGTTCCCGTGAAGATGTAAATATTGCGATGCAGCGCGTTCGCGAAGCGGAATCGCTTTTTTTTCCGAAACTCGACTTAAACGCCAATTGGAGCAAATTCCGGGTTGAGGGAGACCGGCCGCTTCTGTTGCAGCCGGCGATGGGGCCCACGCTGATCGACGATAGCCCGCGGCAGAATTTCTTCAGCGGGCGCGCCAATATTTATCAGACGGTCTATGAAGGCGGGCGTTCCCGGAATACCTGGCGCCAGGCGCGTATTTCCTACGAACGCGCCAAGAGCGTCAATGATACGCTGACGGCTCAAGTGACGGGCGACGCCAAACAGGCGTTTAACGATCTGCTGGCGGCACAGGAAAAACTCCGCCAATACCAGGCGATCCAGCAGACGATTGACAGCCAGAGCAAAGTGGAGACGGGTGGATTGAACCTGATCCGTCTGGTGGGCGAGGCCTCCGTCTTAAAAGCCCAGCTGGCGGAAGCCAGGCTGGCGGAACAGCAGGCGCGTCTGATGTACCTTCGGACGCTGAACCTGGAGCTCAACACCAATGTGGCGCTCAAAGGCCAGCTTGAAACCCATCCGGTCGAGCTCGACTTGCAAAAAATGCTGGCCTGGTCCACGCAATACCGGGCGGAGTTGCGGCAAACAGAATATCAGCAGGAATTGGATGCTCTGGGAATCAGTTTGTCCCTGGCGGAACGGACGCCGACCGTGGCTTTCGGAGCCAGTTACGAGCGGACCGGTCACGATTTAGATTTGCCGACCGCCAATTGGGCGGGGACGCTCAATATTAATCTGCCCGTTTCGATTTCCGATATGATTTTCGGCTGGGCCAAGGTGCGCGAACACCGGGCGCAATACCGCCAGGCGACGTTGAAGCACGCTGAAACCGCTGACCAGATTCAGATGCAGGTCCGGGAGGCGTATACCCGATACCGTTTCTGGCAGGAGGAGCTGTCCCCCCGGGAACAAACGCTTCGGCGCCTGGAACCCGTGATGGAATCACTTCGGCGGCAGGGTGTTCAAGGTTATGAACGATTGATCGCTGAGCGGACCTTTCTCGAAGCATGTCTGCGGTATCACGAGGCGATCCGGGGGCATTTGAATGCGCTGGCCTCTCTCGAACAAGCGGTGGGACATCCGTTAACGAGCGGATTCTGATGCGACGGTTGAGCGCCGGGCTTCTCGCGATCGCGTTCATCTGGAGTGCCGAAACTGCGAGCGTTGGGGCTGCCCGGAGTCCGGTGGCGTCGGAAGACCAGTTTTTACTGGACGCGTTGTGGGACGGTCTTCGAACTCTTCCCCATCACCAGAAAACGAAAGTGGGTCTGGCTCTGGGGGGCGGCGGCGCGCGTGGCTTGGCGCATATCGGTGTTCTCAAAGTTCTTCAAGAAGAAAATATCCCGATTAATTTGATTGCCGGGACTTCCGTCGGTGCGCTGATCGGGGCCTTGTTTGCCTCGGGTATTTCGACCACGGATATGGAAGAAATGTGCGCCGAGATCGGATGGTCGTCGCTGACCAATTATTCTCAGTTGTCTCTCTTCAAGCTGCTGGTCATGGAAGAGCTGTTGTCGACCCGCAATATGGAGGTCTACCTCCGGAAGCATATCGGGGATCAGCGGTTTGATCAGCTCAAGATTCCTTTTACGTGCAGCGCGACGGACCTGCAAACGGGAGAACGTGTGGTGTTCCGGGAAGGTTCTGTGGCTTTTGCCGCGCGCGCCTCCGCGGCGGTCCCGGGTCTTTTTGAGCCGGTTCTGTTCCGCCACCGGTATCTGGTCGATGGCGGGCTGGTCAGCAATATCCCGACGGACTTGCTGACGGAAATGGGCGCGGATATTATTGTAGCGGTCGATGTCACGGCGGATTTTTCCCGGTTTCAGCCGCGCAACATCCTGGCCACGCTCAACCAGGCGATCTACATCCAGAGCGAAGCCATGTCGAAAGCGGAGCTGGCGCGTGCCGATGTCGTGGTCCGTCCGCAGATGGGGGATATCAGCGCCATTGATTTGACCCGTTCTGCGGAAAGCATCGACGCGGGAATTCTCTCCACCCGCCTGGCGGTGCCGGCGATCAAACGGGTGATCCTGGATAAGAATTTTGACCTATTGATCCGGTCCCGGGCGGCGGCCCTGTGAAGCGGCTCTGGGTGCTTCCCGTTCTCCTGTTGTCGGGGGCGGTCAGAGTGTGCGGCGCTGAAACGCCGCAAGAACAGCTGGAGCGTCTTCAGCGCAGTATTGAAGGGGCCTCCGAATTGGGCCGCGTGGATCGCGTAAAAGTTCTGCGCTTGGAATTGGCCGAGACCCTGGACCATCTGAGCGATTATGCCGGCGCGGCCCGGCAGTATGAACTGGTCCTGGCGTCGCGTCCGCTGAAACGCGAACGGGTCAAGCTCTTTGTGAAACTCGGCCGCATGCGCAGCGCGATGCAGAACTACAGCGGCGCCATCGGCGCGTTTCAGGATGCGCGGCATGATGATCCCAAAGACTGGGATGCCAATCTGGAACTGGCGCGAGCCTACGCGCATGCGGATCTGGATACCCTGGCCGTCGGGGTTTACCAGCGCTGCATCGCTTTGCGGCCCAAGAATCATCAACCGTACGGCGAGATCGGCGATGTGTATCAGCGCCTGGGGTACCTTCATAAGGCCATCGAGGCTTATCAGAAGGCCCTCCAGATCGAGCCGAAGCCGGAAACCTATTTGTCCATGGCGGATTGCTATGTGAGGCAGGGGGATATGGTGAATGCGACGGCGGTGCTTCAACAGGCCAAAACCTCGCTTCCCCGTGCCGACTACGATGTGCGTTTGGGAGATATTTACCGGAAGCAGGAGGATTTCAATCAAGCGGTCAAAGCCTGGGAGGAAGCGCTCAAAGCGGATCGCAAGCGCGACGATGTCCGGCTGAAACTCTTTCTGGCTTATCACCAGCTGAATCGTCCTCAAGAAACCGATCATATGATGAAACAACTTGTCGCCGGTTATCCGGAGTCGCCGCTGGTGCATTTCGTCAAAGCGTGGGTCTTGTTCGATCGGGGAGATCGTTCCGGGGCCCGTCGTGAAGCCATGGTTGTTCAGGGTTTGGTCCCCACAGATCTGGTTCGTCATTATAATGAGCGTCTACTGGTCCTTTTAAACAAATGAGTCTAATGCCTCCCTTACCTCCAACGCTGCGCTACCGAATGCGCCAACTCTGGATGGAAGAAGTGCCCCTCGTGCGGCTTCTCCATGACGTCGGCACTCCCGCGTACGTGTACAGCCGGGCGCGCCTGTTGGACAATTTTCAACGTTTTGATGAAGCCTTTCAGGCGCTGAATCATCAGGTCCTTTTCGCGGTGAAAGCGAATTCCAATGCGGCGGTCCTTTCTGTTTTGGCCAAGGCCGGCGCAGGAGCGGACATCGTGTCGGCCGGCGAGCTGTACCGTGCCCGGCGAGCGGGGATCCCGGCCGACAAAATCGTATTTTCCGGTGTCGGGAAGCGGCCGGACGAGATCCGGATGGCCCTGGAAGCGGGCATTCTGATGTTCAATGTGGAATCCGTCGAGGAACTTCAGGCGATCGACCGCGTGGCCGCGTCGGTTCATCAGGCGGCGCCGGTGGCGATCCGCATTAATCCCGATGTAGACGCATTCACGCATGACCACATTACGACCGGTAAGAAAGAAAATAAGTTCGGTATTCCGCTCAGTAAAGCCATGGGTGTTTTCCGGTTGGCGGCACGGCTGCCCAGAATTCATTTAGTGGGCATTCATTGCCATATTGGTTCTCAAATCACCAGCACCAAGCCTTACCTGGCGGCGTTGGATCGTGTCCTGGGATTGATCGACCGGCTGGAAGAGGAAGGAATCCTCCTCCGGCATCTCGATCTGGGCGGCGGCCTTGGCATCCGGTACCGGAACGAAACGCCGCCCACGCCGAAACAACTCGCTTTGGAGATTCAGAAACGCCTTCAGGGGCGTGATCTCGTGCTGTTGCTGGAGCCCGGGCGTTATCTGGTCGGCGACGCCGGCATTCTCCTGACCAAGGTTCTTTACCGGAAAAATGTAGGAGAGAAACATTTCATCATCGTCGATGCCGCCATGAATGACCTGGCCCGTCCGGCGCTTTATGATGCGTATCATGCGGTTTATCCCCTTCAGCAGAGGAAGGGGAAACAGATCACAGCGGATATCGTCGGGCCTGTGTGCGAGTCCGGCGATTATCTGGCACGGAATCGCACGATGACGCTTCCCGAACCGGAGGATGGACTGGTGGTCGCGACCGCCGGAGCCTACGGGTATGTCATGGGGTCACAGTATAATTCACGGCTGCGGCCACCCGAAGTGCTGGTGCACGGGCGCCGATGGACGGTGGTGCGCGACCGGGAGACGCTGGACGATCTCGTGAGAGGGGAACATATCCCGGAGGTATAGCTCGTCATTCCCCGCGGGTTCTGGCGGGGAATCTATGGATCCCCGGCCAGCTACCGCCGGGGATGACGAATGAGAGATTTATGAAAAATATTCCTTTTTGGAAAATGAGCGGATCCGGCAATGACTTTGTCGTCATCGACAATCGTCGCCGCCTTCTTTCAAAGAATATCGCCGGCTGGGCGCGACGGCTGTGTGACCGGCATTTCGGAGTCGGCGCGGATGGACTTTTGCTTCTGGAACCCAGCCGTCAGACGGAGTTCCGAATGGTTTATTTCAATTCGGACGGTTCGCGCGCGAGGATGTGCGGAAACGGCGCCCGCTGCATTGCCTGGGCCGCGAAAGAGTGGGGCGTGGTCGGTCAGCAATTCGATTTTCAGACAGATGCCGGACGGGTGCAAGGTCACGTGGCTGGAGAAATCGTCCGCATCACATTGTCAGATCCGCGTGATTATCAGCCGGCCCTGATGGTGAAAGCCACTGGGCAGTCGTACCGCCTGATGTTTATCAATACCGGGGTCCCGCATGCGGTTGTGCTGGTGAGCGATGTCAAAAAAGTCCGGATCGCCGAAGAAGGGCGCGCATTACGTTTTCATCGCGCCTTTGGCCCTGAAGGGGCTAACGTCAATTTTGTTCAGCGGCTCAATGACCATACGCTCCGGGTGCGCACGTACGAGCGGGGCGTGGAAGGGGAAACGCTCGCCTGCGGCACCGGCGTTTCAGCAAGCGCCATCGCCGCGTCTCTCCGTGGATTGGTGAAGCCGGTCGTGCGCTGCCTCACCGCCGGCGGCGATGCGCTGGACGTGGATTTTCAGCTGCATCCGGAAACCCCGAAACACCCGGCCCGTCAGGTAACGCTGAAAGGGCCTGTGCGGCGGACGTTTGCTGGCCATTTTGAAAACAAACCGTGAAGGAGTGACTATGTTCAAAGGATCTTATGTCGCGCTGGTGACCCCGTTTAAAAACGGTCGAGTTGATGAGACCCGGCTGAAGGCCCTGGTGGAGTACCATATCGATGCGCATTCGGATGGTCTGGTTCCATGCGGTTCAACGGGGGAATCGGCCACGCTGACGCACGAGGAGCACCGGCACGTCGTGGAGGTGGTCGTGAAAACGGCCCGCGGCCGTCTTCCTGTGATCGCCGGAGCCGGATCCAATTCCACAGCGGAAACGCTGGAGTTGGTTCGCCATGCCCACAAAGTGGGGGCTCAGGGAGCGCTGGTCGTGGTCCCTTACTACAATAAGCCCACCGCCCGCGGCCTGTACGAGCACTTTCGAATCGTTGCGAAAGCCACGCCTCTGCCGATCATTCTCTACAATATTCCGGGCCGCTCCGTTGTGAACGTGACTCCGGAAACGGTTATTCAACTGGCCAAAGACTGTCCGACCATCGTCGGGATCAAGGAAGCTTCCGGCACCATGGACTACACCAGCCAGCTGGTTTCTGCGCTTGGGACGGATCGCTTCCTTATTCTTTCCGGTGATGATTCCCTGACGATTCCGCTCATGGCGTTGGGCGCCAAGGGCGTGATCTCCGTGATTGCGAACATCCTTCCTGGAGCGATGGCGGAACTCTGCCGCGCCTGGTCGCATGGCCACACGGATCGCGCGCTGGATATTCATAAGAAAATGTTTCCGCTCATGCGGTCGCTCTTTATTGAAACCAATCCCATTCCCATCAAGGCGGCGATGGCGCATCTCGGGTTGTGTCGGGAAGAACTGCGGATGCCACTCGTGCCGATGAGCCCGGACAATAAAAGGAAACTGGTCGCGGCCTTGAAGGCCTGCCCGCTTCTGGAATGGCCATGACCGTCAAACTCCTTATCGCGGGAGCCGCCGGCCGGATGGGGAACCGTATCGCCGCCTTGGCGGCCCAGGACCCGGGGCTCCAGGTTATTTATGGACTTGAGTCTGCGGGCCGGAGCGTTGCCGCCGCCTTCCCGATCGGGACCGACACGTCGTTCATCGAGAAAGCCGATGTGGTCATCGATTTCACCATCCCGGAAGCCACGGTCCAGCTGCTGCCGATGATGCGCAAATATAAAAAAGCCTTTGTCGTCGGAACAACCGGTTTCAAGCCGGAGCAGGAAAGCCAGATAACGGCTCTGTCCCGGGAGATCCCGATCGTGAAGTCTTCCAATATGAGTCTTGGTGTGAACGTCTTTTTCAGCGTTGCTCAGCGGATTGCGCAGTCCCTGCCGGAGTACGCGGTGCATATTCAGGAGACGCACCATGTCCACAAGAAGGACGCGCCTTCCGGAACCGCGCTTCAGGCGGGCGGGCTGATTGAAAAAGCCACGGGGAAAAAAGTGACCTACGAATCCATCCGTGAGGGCGAGGTCATCGGCGATCACCGGATTTTCTTCAGGGGCCCGGCCGATCATCTGGAGTTGGCGCATCACGCGGAGTCTCGCGACATCCTTGCCGCCGGCGCGCTCAAAGCGGCTCAATGGGTGGTTCGGCAGAAGCCCGGTCTTTATTCCATGCAGGACGTTTTCGGGTTATGAAATACGCCCATCGTATCGAACAGCTGCCGCCCTATCTCTTTGCCGAAATCGACCGCAAAAAAAAGGCGGCGATCGACAGTGGGGTCGATATTATTTCGCTCGGCGTGGGCGACCCGGACCGTCCAACCCCGTCCCACATTATTGAGGCCGGGCAGCGGGCGTTGGCCAAAGCGGTCAATCATCACTATCCGTTCGGCGCCGGACTCCTGAGCTACCGTCAGGCCATCGCGGCCTGGATGAAAAAGCGCTTCCAGGTGGCGCTGGACCCTGCGATGGAGATTTATTCGATCATCGGCTCCAAAGAAGGGCTTGGGCATTTTCCGTTTGCGTTTCTGAATCCCGGAGATGTAGCGCTGGTCCCGGATCCGGCGTATCCGGTTTACAAAAATGCCACGCTGTTTGCCGGGGGAGAGCCTTACGGAATGCCGCTGAAAGAGGAGCGGAATTTTCTGCCGGAGTTCCGCCGCATTCCGGCCGGTGTTTTGTCCCGGGCGAAGATCCTCTTTCTCAACTATCCGAACAACCCCATCGCCGCGGTGGCTCCCAGGAGTTTCCTGGAAGACGTCGTGGCGTTTGCCCGTGAGCACAAACTCATTGTGGCGTTCGATAACGCCTATTCTGAGATGTACTACGAAGACGTGCCGTTGAGCTTTCTTCAGATTCCCGGCGCCAAAGAGGTCGGCGTTGAATTCCATTCGCTCTCCAAGACCTACAACATGACGGGTTGGCGGTTGGGCTGGGTGGCCGGGAATCCGGACATCATCAAGGGGCTGGCCACGATCAAGGACAGCATGGACTCGGGCGCTTTCCAGGCGATTCAGGAAGCCGGAATCGCGGCGCTGGAAGGGCCGGCCGCTTTTGTCGACGACATGCGGGCGCTCTATCGTCGCCGCCGCGACCTGTTTGTCGGCGCCCTTCGTCAAGCCGGCTGGAATGTGCGCCCGCCGCCTGCGACGTTTTATGTCTGGGCGCATACACCGAAAAATCTTCCGTCTGCGCAAGTGGCAGGACGCTTGTTGGATGAAGCCGGGGTGGTCTGCACGCCCGGCGTCGGATTCGGGCCGTCTGGAGAAGGCTATGTCCGTTTTGCGCTGACCGTCGAAGAACCGCGCCTGCTCGAAGCGGTTCAACGGATTCAGAAAGTGAAATGGTAAAGGCGTATATCGCCCTGGGATCGAACCTCGGTAACCGTCGCGCCTGGATCACCCAGGCGCTGGATCGCCTGGCTCAAACACCGGAGATCCATCTGCAGGCGGTGTCCCTATTGACGGAAACCAAGCCTGTCGGGCCGCTTGATCAGCCGGATTTCATTAACGGGGTTGCTGAAATTGAAACGACGTTGGAGCCTCTGGAGTTGCTGGACCGGCTGCTGGCGGTCGAGCAGAGTTTAGGACGGATTCGACAGAAACGCTGGGGCCCAAGAACCATTGACTTGGATATCCTGTTCTATGGAGATCAAACGGTGAATCATCCTCGTCTTGTTATCCCTCATCCGGAACTGAAAAACCGCCCGTTCCTGCAGGCGGCGCTGGCGGAACTGGGTGTCTGCACGGGAGAACCCCATGGATAAGAAGAAACTCGAGCGCGTTACAGTTCCCGGAGTGATGGCCATGAAGAAGGCCGGACAGCGGATTGTGGCTCTCACCTGCTATGACTACACGATGGCGCGGCTCTTGAACGAGGCCGGAGTCGACCTTCTTCTCGTCGGGGATTCGCTGGGCATGGTGAAACTGGGCTATGCGTCCACGCTGCCGGTCACGGTGGACGACATGGCTTACCATACCCGCATCGTGGCGCGCGGCAACACACGGGCGCTGCTCGTGACGGATATGCCGTATCTGTCCTACCACGCGTCACCCGAAGAAGCGGTGCGCAACTGCGGCCGCATGCTGAAACTGGGGGCGCAGGCCGTGAAAATCGAGGGGGGCTCGGAAATGGCCCCGGTGATCCGGGCGCTTCTGGCGGCCAAGATCCCGGTGATGGGGCACCTCGGGCTGACGCCGCAATCCGTCAATTTATTCGGTGGTTTTAAAGTGCAGGGGCGCGAGCGCGCGGCGCGGCAAAAACTATTGAAAGAGGCCCAGTTGCTGGAACGTTTAGGGGTTTTTTCCATCGTGCTGGAATGCGTGCCGATAGATCTGGCCCGCCGGATCACCCGTGCGCTCACCATTCCGACGATCGGGATCGGTGCCGGGCCGTCCTGCGACGGGCAGATTCTGGTGACCGACGATTTTCTGGGACTCACCCCGCCGCCGCATCCGCGTTTTGTGAAGACCTACGCGGATCTGCGCGCCATCATTACGCAGGCCGCCAGATGTTATGGCCGGGAGGTCCGTTCGGGTCAGTATCCCGACCCGTCGCACGCTTATTCCGGATGACCGTACTCTGGATGATTATCGGAGCGATCATTGTTCTGATTGTGTCGGTGGCCTGGTATGCCTCTCTGGAGATCACGCGGATCCCTTATCTGGAGGTTCCGTACCGGCCCGATGACTTCGGATGGACGTATGAAACGGTTTCGTTCCGTTCCTTCGACGGCCTGCGGTTGAGCGGCTGGTTTGTCCCGGCGGCCACGCCTTCGCCGGTGACGATCATCATCCAGCATGGCATCGGTTCCAATGCCGGGGATATGCTGCTGAACACCGCGTGCCTGCAGCGCGTTGGACGCTGGAACCTGTTCTATTACAATTTCCGCGGCCATGCCGACAGCGAAGGGAAACGGACATCGTTGGGACCGCTGGAGCTGAAGGATCTGGACAACGCCATCGCGTTTCTGAAGAGCCAGAAGCCGGAGTGCTGCAAGCGTCTGGGAATCTACGGTCACTCGCTGGGCGCGGCGGTGGCCATCGCCGGAGCCGCTCAACACCCGGAGCTTTCAGCGGTCGCGGCGGAAAGCTCTTTTTCGTATATTTACAAGACCGTCAGGCATTTTTCCTGGCTATATTATTCCATTCCGTATTTCCCGTTTATTCCTTTGGCGCTCTGGTTTGCGTCTCTGCGTCTGGGAAGGCGGATCGGCGATTTTGCCCCGGTAGAAGCCATCCGCAAAATCGCACCGCGACCTCTTCTTCTGATCCAACCGGAAAATGACCGGCGGACCCCCATGTGGGATTTTGCTGAGCTGGTCGAGGCGGCTGGAGAACCTAAATCGATTTGGGTTGTGCCCGGAGCCGACCACGGGGAACCCTGGATGGTCGACAAAGAAGGATATGAACAGCGGTTGGTAAATTTCTTTATCAAAGCTTTTGAATCCGGCCAAGGAGGCTGACATGAAAATCATCCGCTCGATCCCTGACATGCGTTCCATTTCTTTTCATTGCCAACAGCAGAAGCGATCCATCGGATTTGTCCCCACCATGGGGGCGCTACATCAGGGGCATGCGTCGCTTATGCAGCGTGCCCGAAAGGAAAATGACTTTGTCGTGGTGTCGATTTTTGTCAACCCGCTGCAGTTCGGTCCGAAGGAAGATCTGAAAAAATACCCGCGGACCTGGGAATCCGATGTCCAATGGCTGAAGCACGCGCAGGTGGATGCCGTCTTTATTCCCGGTGTCCATGAGATGTATCCCAAAGGGTTTGCAACCCTTGTGGATGTGCCGGCTCTGGCTCAAACGCTCTGTGGTCCCTCTCGTCCGGGGCATTTCTGCGGGGTGGCAACCGTTGTCGCCAAGTTGTTTAACATGGTCCGGCCCACCCGCGCCTATTTCGGGGAAAAAGATTACCAGCAGGTCTGCTTGATCAACCGCATGGTGGAGGATCTGCAGATGCCGGTTCGTGTGGTGGCCTGTCCCACGGTGCGCGAACCCGACGGATTGGCCTGTTCCTCCCGGAACCGGTATCTCTCGGCGAAGGACCGGGAAGAAGCGGTGAAGCTCTATCAGGCGCTTTATTTGGGGCGGGAACTGGTGGAACGCCGCATTATGACTCAGTCGAACCGTCTCGTGAAGCGCTTGCGCGGTGTCTTGACGACGATTCCCGGCGGCCGCATCGATTATATTTCCGTCGTGGATCCGGTGACGCTGGAGTCGATGCAGACCATCCGGAGGCCGGCTTTGTTGGCCGCCGCACTCTGGATCCATAAGACCCGATTGATCGATAATGTAATCATCTCCTGATGCCCTTCGACTTCGCTCAGGGCAATAGTGAGCGAAACCCTTCGACAGGCTCAGGGTGCTGAGCGAAAGTCGAAGCACGAAGTGAGTCGAACTATGAACGACATCGAAGCAGACTATCTCATCATCGGCAGCGGCATCGCCGGACTCAGCGCCGCCATCAAGCTTTCCGAACTGGGGACCGTCGCGCTGGTCTCCAAAAAGGATTTTCTGGACGGCGCGACCTCCTATGCCCAGGGGGGAGTCGCCGCGGTGATGTCGCCGGACGACAGTTTTGAGCTGCACGCTCACGATACGATCGTGGCCGGGGCCGGATTGTGCAAAGAAGACATCGTCCGGGGGGTTGTCGAGGAAGCTCCCGCACGGATCAAAGAGCTGATTCAATGGGGCATGTCCTTCGCGCGAGAGGATGAAGAAGGCCCGATGTTCCTTCAGGCCGAAGAGCAATCCTTCGAGCTGGGGTTGGAAGGCGGACATTCCAAACGCCGCGTGCTGCATACAGGGGATTTTACAGGCGCTGAAATCGCCAGGACCCTGCTTCAAAAAGCCCATCTCTGCGAAAAGGTCCGTTTCTTCGAATACCATATTGCCGTTGATCTGATCACCACCGAAAAGCTCGGAGGGAAGCCTCCCTATACCTGCCTGGGGGTTTATGTCCTGGACCGGCGGGCGCAGCGGGTGATCACCTTCCGCGCCAGACGGGCGACGCTCTTGGCCAGCGGCGGAGCCGGTAAGGTTTATCTCTACACCTCGAATCCGGACGTGGCGACCGGCGACGGCATGGCCATGGCCTACCGGGCGGGCGCCAACCTGTCCAATATGGAGTTTGTGCAGTTCCACCCAACCTGTCTGTACCATCCCAGTGCGAAATTCTTTTTGATTTCCGAGGCGGTGCGCGGTGAAGGCGGCATTCTCCGGCATGGGGACGGATCAACGTTTATGGAAGCCTATCACCCGGCGAAAGAGCTGGGGCCTCGCGATATCGTGGCCCGGGCCATCGACAGCGAACTCAAAAAAAGCGGAGCCTCCTGTGTGTATCTGGATATCCGCCATAAAGGGGAGGAGTTTGTTAAAAAACGTTTCCCGACCATCTACCAGCAGTGCCTGCGGCTTGGAATCGATATCGCGAAGGACATGATTCCCGTGGTGCCGGCGGCCCATTTTTTCTGCGGCGGCGTGCAAACGGATTCCATCGGGCGGACGACGATCCAGAACCTCTGGGCCATCGGGGAAGTCGCCTGTACCGGGCTGCACGGGGCCAACCGTCTGGCCTCCAATTCTCTTTTGGAAGGTCTGGTTTTCGCGCACCGGGCTTATGCGTCTTTGCAGAAGGACCAGCCGGTTCCCAATCCGTTCGTCAAGATCCCTGAATGGAATCCCGGCAATGCCCGCAATAATGACGAGCAAGTGATTATCTCTCACAACTGGAACGAGATCCGGCAGCTGATGTGGAACTATGTCGGGATTGTTCGCAGCGACAAGCGTCTGGAAAGGGCCTTCCGCCGCATCCAGGTGCTTCAACAGGAGATTCACGGATACTACTGGGACTTCCTCGTGACACCGGATCTTCTGGAGCTCCGGAACATCGCTACGGTGGCCGAACTGGTGATCCGCAGCGCGATGATGCGCCAGGAAAGCCGCGGTCTGCACTACAACCTGGATCATCCCGACCAAGACGAGTCGCTCAACAGCCAGGACTCGGTCCTTCAGCGTCCGTCCGCTTCGACCGCTGTTCCCACGCTTCACTTCATTTAAGGGGCCACAAACGATGACGAGCGAGTCGATCGTTATTCGCGGGGCGCGCCAGCACAACCTCAAGAACATCACGCTGAAGATCCCGCGCGACCAGCTCGTGGTCATCACCGGCTTGTCCGGATCCGGGAAATCCTCGCTGGCGTTCGATACGATCTACGCCGAAGGCCAGCGGCGCTACGTCGAGAGCCTTTCCGCCTACGCGCGCCAATTCCTCGAGTTGATGGAAAAGCCGGATGTGGACCTGATCGAAGGCCTGTCGCCGGCCATCGCCATCGAGCAACGTACGCCTTCTCATAACCCGCGCTCCACCGTCGGGACCGTGACCGAGATTTACGACTACCTGCGCCTGCTGTTTGCCCGTATCGGCAAGCCGCATTGCCCCCAGTGTGGCCGGGAAATCAAACCGCAGTCCGCCCAACAGATCATTAACGAAATCCTGCATTTTCCCTCCGGTACCAAGATCCAGATCATGGCGCCGCTGATTCAGGGACGGATCGGCATCTATCAGGAGTTGTTCAATCGCCTGCGCCAGTCGGGATTCGCGCGGGTGCGCGTGAACGGCCAGGTTCTGGGACTCGATGAGGACATCCCGCTTGATCGCTACAAGAAACACCGCATTGATCTGGTGGTGGACCGCCTGGTCATGGCCGAAGATGTGCACGAACGCCTGGCCGACTCCATCGAAACCGCCTTGCGCGAAAGCCGGGGATTGGTCCTCATCCATTCCGAGGGGAAGAACGGCGGGTCGGAACAGCTCTTTTCCGAACACCACGCCTGCACCAGCTGCGGGACGTGCCTTCCGGAGATTGAGCCGCGGATGTTCAGTTTTAATTCGCCGTACGGCGCCTGCACCGGCTGCGATGGGTTGGGAACCAAATTGGAAGTGGATCCGGATCTCGTCGTGACCGATGAATCCCTTTCGATTCGCGACGGTGTCGTTACGGCGTGGTCCAATCCGGTCACTACCCGCACGCACCGATGGAAACGTTCCTGGGCGGGCTACTATGAAGAAATTCTGGAAGACGTCTGCCGCCGCAACCGCATTCCGACGGAGCGGCCGTGGAAAGAGCTGACCCGCGACCAGCAAAAACTGATTCTCTACGGCGGAGGGCAGTATAAAGTCCATTGGGGGAAAGTCGATCAGGAATTCGAAGGGGTCATTCCGCACCTGCAGCGCCGCCATAAGGAGAGCGAGTCGGAGTTCGTTAAAGAGGAAATCTTCAACCGCTTTATGCGGCGGCGCCTGTGTCCCTCTTGCAAGGGCGCCCGGCTGAAGCCGGAGTGCCTGGCGGTGACGATCGCCAAGCGATCGATTTCCGAGATCTGCGCGCTATCCGTCAGCCGCGCGGCCGAATTTTTCTCCCAGTTGTCATCCCCCGCGGGTACTGGCGGGGGATCTAAGATGATGGGCCCCCGACAGGGGCACTCGGGGGTGACGCCCTTGTCAGACAAAGAACGGCAGATCGCCCGGCAGATTCTGAAGGAAGTCCAGAGCCGGCTGACTTTTCTTGTCAACGTGGGTCTCGACTATGTCACGCTGGACCGCGAGAGCGCGACGCTGGCGGGCGGGGAAGCCCAGCGGATTCATCTGGCCACGCAGATCGGCTCGGGCCTGGTCGGCGTGATGTATGTTCTGGATGAGCCGACCATCGGGCTGCATCAGCGGGATAACGACCGTCTCCTTCAGACGCTTTTCCGTCTGCGCGATCTGGGTAATACGCTTCTGGTTGTTGAGCATGACGAGGAAACCATCCGGGCCGCGGACTGGATCGTGGATCTGGGACCCGGCGCGGGTGTGCATGGCGGGCATATCGTCGCGGAAGGATCTCTGGCAAAAATCCTGGCGGAGCCGCGCTCGCTGACAGGCCAGTATTTGAAGGGGCAGCTTCAGGTCCCGGTTCCGCCCACCCGCCGCGCGCCGCAGGGCCGGTTCCTCGAAATCTCCGGCGCGGCGCAGTTCAATCTGAAAAATATCGATGTCAAAATTCCGCTCGGCTGTTTCGTCGGGATCACCGGCGTTTCCGGTTCAGGAAAATCCACTTTTGTTCACGAGATCCTGTACAAAGCCCTGGCTCAGCGTCTCTATCATTCTAAGGAGCCGCCGGGGAAGTTCCGTTCGCTCAAAGGAAGCGACGCGCTGGATAAAGTGATTGTGGTGGACCAATCCCCCATCGGACGCACGCCGCGCTCCAATCCAGCGACCTACACCGGAGCCTACTCCTCCATCCGGGATCTTTTCTCGATGCTTCCGGAAGCCAAACGGCGAGGCTATAAACCAGGGCGTTTCTCCTTCAACGTGAAAGGCGGGCGCTGCGAGAATTGCGAAGGGGACGGCACGCTCAAGATTTCCATGCAGTTCCTTCCGGATGTTTACGTGAAATGCGAGGTTTGTCAGGGGAAGCGCTTCAACGAAGAAACCCTCCAGGTGCGGTATAAGGGAAAGACCATTTCCGAAGTCCTGGAGATGCCGGTGGAGGAGGGGCTGGAGTTCTTTAAAAATATTCCGTCCCTCTCGCGCCTCCTCGGGACGCTGAACGAGGTGGGACTGGGGTATATCGCGCTCGGCCAGTCCTCCACCACGCTTTCCGGCGGTGAGGCGCAGCGGGTGAAGCTGGCCACCGAGCTGGGACGCCGCGCCACCGGCCGCACGCTCTATATTCTCGACGAGCCAACCACCGGCCTGCACTTCGCTGACGTGCACAAGCTTCTGGAGTCGCTGCACCGTCTCGTGACCGCCGGCAACACCGTCCTCATCATTGAGCATAACCTGGATGTCATTAAAACCGCGGACTGGCTGATCGACCTCGGACCGGAAGGGGGCGACGGCGGAGGCCGGATTGTGGCGGAAGGAACACCGGAAATGGTGGCGGCCGCGCCGGAGTCCCATACCGGACGCTACCTGAAAAGACTTTTCAAGACATAAAGGCCAGGGGACGTAGTTGAAACTTTGCAGACTGTTTGGCCAACAGGACAGAAGATGCAAATTTGCAACTACGTCCCCTCAGGTCGTTACGGTGACAGGCACCAAGCAGTGGCAATGATTTCAGTTTGTCTGTAGAGGCGTTTCGATCGAGTTGCGCGAAATGGACCTGATTTGAGAAGAAGAACTTTCCGAGACAACGCGAGAATGACGGAGGTCATCGCATGAGTACTGTTCCACCCACATCAAACGCAGCGCCGAGCGCGGGGACGATGGCGGCTCTCGCTCAATTGAACGCCGGGCGGGTTCTGCGGCCGCTGGTTAACCTGTTTACAGCCGTGGCGTTTTACTTCCATTTGCGGCAGTTCCTTTCGGCCGTGTTCGTGCTTCGCTACGATCCGAATATTGCGTATATTGCGCTCTTGACGGCGTATGCGGGGCATCGGGAACTGCGGCGCTGGGTGGCAGATCCGGAGATCATCTCGGAGCGGGCGCGGCGCGGGGAACTTTTCGTTGTTTTCTGGTGGGCTTTCTACCTCGTAGCGCTGACAGCGGCCAATCATGTTGCCTCCTACCGGGTGCCGGATGGGCTCCTCTCCCTGTGCATGCAGGTCACCGCTGTCTTCTTCGGGACATTAACGTCCCAGCAGTTTTATAAGCGCAAGGCTGTTTCCCCGGGCGCCGGGAATACGATCCCGCTTCGGGAGCGCGTTCTGAAAACTCTGGGAGAAGCCCAGGCGCCGATGAGCACCGGCGACCTGGCCATCGCGCTGGGGGCTTCCAGGTCCACCGTTTGGCGAGTGGTGAAGGAGCTGGAGGACCAGGGACTGGCGGAGTGGTCCGGCCGCTCCGAAAGAGACCCGGACGGCGGCATCCGCCTCAAAAAATGAACTGTTTCATTTGAAACAGTTTCAAAATAATGAAACAGTCGTGAAACAGCTGAATGAAACAGTTCAAAAAACTTCTCAAAACAGCCGGTCAATAAAAGGGTTTCTTTACCTGGCCCCGTGTGACTTAGTAAACTAAACTCATTCAATACCTTAATTGGAGGCCTATAATGAATTCTCGATTAATGATGTATGGGGGCCTTGGCATTCTCGCTTTGGCATTAACGGGTTGTCCGCCGAAATCCCAGGTTAAGAAAGATACCAAGGCGGAGATCGACCAAGTGACGCCGCAGGAAGAACCGTCCCTGCGCGGCAAGGAGTATCAGGAAGTCGCGGATTTGTCTTCCGTCTTCTTTGATCTGGATCAGGCGACACTGCGCTCGGATGCACGGGATACGCTCCAGAAAAACTACGGCGCGCTCAAGAAACACGCGGATTGGGAAATTCTTGTGGAAGGCCACTGCGATGAGCGCGGCACCACCGAATACAACCTGGCCCTGGGACAGCGCCGCGCCGCGGCCGTGCGCCAGTATTACATCAGCCTGGGCGCTTCGGGCAACCGCATCGCCACGATCTCCTACGGCAAAGAGAACCCGGCCTGCTCGGAACACACCGATGGCTGCTGGTCCAAAAACCGCCGCGGCGCGACCAAAGCCCGCAGCGTAGCGGCTGAAAAGGCGTCCAAGACGTCGGACAGCGCGTTAGAAAAATAATGAACACATCCTCGATCCGGCGCTTCAGCGTCCTGATGCTTGCCGTGGTGCCCCTGTTCGTCACCCAGGGGTGCATGCTGGCAACACAGCAGGATATTCTGAAGCTCGACGATGATGTGAACCAGATGCGAAAAAACCAGGCGGATCTGATCACCAAAATGACCGACCTGGGCGGGAACCTGGAAACCCTGAACAGCCAGCTGGAGTCGAGCCAGCAGCGGATGACAATGCTCTCCCAGAAGCTGGACGATCTGCAGGCGGATCTGTCGCGGCGTTTGAGCGTGTTGACGGGCCAGGTGACCGGGACCACCAGCGCCGGTTCGTCCAATCCCGGCGATGTGTACCGGCTGGCCTACAACGATTACCAGGCCGGTAAGTTTGACCTGGCGGTGGTGGGTTTCCGCAACTTCATGTCCCAGTATCCAAAGAGCGACCTGGCGCCGCAGGCGCAGTTCCAGATCGGCGAGTGTGAATTCGGGCGAAAGAATTATATGGATGCCGCCCGGGAATACGACAAAGTCAGCACCTTCTTTCCCAAAAGCGATGTCGTCCCCAAAGCGCTCTACAAAAAGGGCGTGGCTTATCAGCAGGCCGGTAAAAAAGATGAGGCGGCCGCGGCCTTCCGTCATCTCATCAAACAATACCCGCATAACGATCTATCCAAATCCGCCAAAGACATTCTTAAAGAGTCTCAGTAATTCCTGATCATGCGAATTGAATGGACTCCAGCTGTCGTCGCGGGGAGGTTTTCCGCTTTTCTGGTTACGGCGGTCCTGATTTTTCCGGCCGCTGTTGCGGGGGCGGCGGACGTGTATCTCGGTCTGCAGGCCTATAGTCAGGGAGGAAAAGCGCTTGGGGTCGGCATCGCGCCGTTCACAACCCAGGCCTCTGATTCGGAGAGCGACGCGCTGTCCCGTAAGCTGCGTTCCGTGATCCGGAACGATCTTCTTTTTGAACAGCTCTTTACGATTGTCGAAGGCGGCCCGGCCGTTGAGCCGAAGCTGGATTCTCTGGTCTGGAGCGGAGTCGGCGCGCAGGTGGTCATCAGCGGCGAGGCCCGGCTGGAGGGCACGCAGGTGCGCCTCGAATGCCGCATTTACGATGTGGCCAGCGGAAAAATGCTCTGGGCCAAGGAAGGCACCAGCACCAAAGAGAGCAGCCGCCGTCTGGCGCATCTCCTGTCGGATCAGCTGACCTTCCAGCTGTCCGGTCAGCCGGGGGTCGCGCACACCCGCATTGTTTTCGTCAATAACCGGACCCGGCGCAAAGAGCTCTATATCATGGATTACGACGGCGCCAATATCCGGCAGCTGACGTCCTATCACAGCATTACGCTTCTGCCGAAATGGTCTCCGGATGGGAAAACCATTGCGTTCAACAGTTACCGGGCGGGCAATCCGGATGCGTACCTGATCGAGGCCGACGGGAGCAGCCGGCGTGTGCTTTCCGACCGGCAGGGATTGAACACCGCGCCGGCCTGGGCGCCGGACAGCCAGACGTTGGCGGTGACGCTGTCGCGCGGCGGCGATCCTGACATTTATCTCGTCAACCGTCAGGGACAGCAGATCCGGCGGCTCACGCGAAGTACGGGGGTCGACACCAGCCCGGCGTTTTCACCGAACGGGCAGCAGATGGCTTTTGTGTCAGACCGGTCCGGAAATCCGGAGTTGTATACGATGGATGTGACCGGCGCCAATGTCCAGCGTCTGACCTATGGACAATGGGCGGACGGTCCGGCTTGGTCCCCCCGGGGGGATTGGATCGCCTATGAGCGGCAGCGCAGCCAGGGGCGGTTTGATATTTACGTGATGGAGTCGTCCGGACGGAACAGCCATGTGATTTCCGAAGCCGGCGCCCGCAATGAAAACCCGAGCTGGTCCCCGGACGGGCGTTTTATCGCTTACGCGTCGGACCGTGAGGGAGGGCGCAGCCGGATCTGCCTGATGGCCGCGGACGGCAGTTCGCCGCATTGCGTCGGCGATATCGACGGCGACTCGACGTCGCCGAGCTGGGGGCCCTGAATTTTATGAAACGTGATCTGATCTCCATTACCGATGTCAGCGTGAAAGAGGTGGAACGCCTCCTTCAGTTGGCCGTGCGCCTGAAGAAGAAGGCGGCGGCGTCCCATGTGCTGCGCGGCAAGACGGTGGCCCTCGTTTTCGAAAAACCGTCCACGCGAACGCTGGTGTCGTTTGCCGCCGGCATCCATTCACTGGGGGGGTTTCCGCTCGTGCTGCAGTCGGACGCGCTGCAATGGAAACGGGGCGAATCGATCGCGGATATGGCGCGCGTGATGACGCGTTACGTGAACGGGATCGTGATCCGCGCGCGGCGGCATGCCGATGTCCAGGAGTTCGCCCGCCTCACGACGGTCCCGGTCATTAACGGTCTCACGGATCTTGAGCATCCGTGCCAGGTGCTGGCGGATCTCTTGACGCTCTGGGAGCGCCATGGGCGGAAGCTCTCGGCCCTGCGCCGCTTGAAGATTGTGTTTTTCGGAGACAGCAACAACATGTCGAATTCCTGGCTTCTGTTGTCGGGAATGATGGGGCTCCATTTTGTCCTGGCGTGCCCGTCGGGTTATGAACCGGATTCGAAACTGTTGTTCCAGGCCCGCCAGCTCGCCGGAAAATCGGGGGGGCACCTCGAGATTATTCACGATCCTCAGGTGGCGGCTCAGGAAGCGGATGTGCTCTACACCGATGTCTGGACCTCCATGGGACAGGAAGCCGAAGAAACGCGGCGCCGCGAAGTGTTCCGGCCGTTTCAAATCAACGCGCCCCTGCTCGCCCGGAGCCGGCCGGAATCCGTTGTCCTTCACTGCCTGCCCGCCAAACGGGGGGAAGAAATCACGAATGAGGTGATCGAAGGCCCGCAGTCCATTGTTTTTGACCAGGCGGAAAACCGCCTGCACATCCAGAAGGCCATTATCATGAGTTTAATGGCGAAGGCCTGACACGCCCGGGCATGCCTGCTTCCGCTCCCCGTGTTAAACCCCTCTTCTCCCGCCTCCTGAAGCATTTCGGTCCTCAGCATTGGTGGCCTGCCCAAAGCGCCTGGGAAATGATGGTTGGCGCGATTCTCACGCAAAATACCGCCTGGACGAATGTGGAGAAAGCACTGGCCGCTTTGAAACAAGCCAAAGTGCTTTCGATCCGCTCAATGGCAACGATGCCGCGGACACGCCTGGCCCGGCTTATCCGGTCTTCCGGTTATTTCCGGCAAAAGGCCGAGCGTCTGCAGGGGTTTGCGAGAACGATGCGGAAGGACCCGGTATTTTTTAGAGCCCTCACCCGCGGCTCTCCCGTTGGTCGGCCTTGCCCTCTCCCTGTTGAGGGAGAGGGTGGCCGAAGGCCGGGCGAGGGTTTAAGTCGTTTGCGCCAACGTCTTCTCTCCCTCCACGGCATCGGCCCGGAGACCGCGGATTCGATTCTGCTTTACGCCGGAGGGTATCCCGTCTTTGTTGTCGACGCCTACACCCGCCGGATTGGGCAGCGGATCGGTTTGTTCAAAACGGACGATTACCATGATGTTCAGGCTTTTTTTCAAGACCGCTGCGCCCCGACGATTTATAATGAGTTTCACGCGCTTCTCGTTGCGTTGGGCAAGAATCTCTGTACCAGCCGGCATCCCCGATGTGGCGTGTGTCCGGTGTCCGGACTCTGCGAAAGGATCGGCGTATGACAACACAGATGGTTTTCTGTACGGTTCCCAATCAGCCGGAAGCGGAGAAAATCGCCCGGACGCTTGTTCGAGAAAAACTCGTGGCGTGCGTCAATCTGGTCCCGCGCATCAAGTCCTTTTATTGGTGGAAAGGGAAAATAGAATCCGGGAATGAAGTCCTGTTGATCATGAAAACATTCTCTTCCAAATGGCGCGCGCTCGAAAAACGTATTCAACAGCTTCATTCGTACACCGTCCCGGAAATTCTTGCGCTTCCCGTCCAAAAGGGGAACAAAGCGTATCTGGATTGGATGAAAGACTCCCTGGCGTCGCGATGAAATCCCGTCCTCCTTTGATCTTGGCGTCGCTTTCTCCCCGGCGGCGGCAGTTGCTGAGGCGTCTCAAGATCCCGTTTCGGGTGATCCCGAGTCATGCGTCGGAAGAATCAAACGTGAAGAATCCACGGAAACTGGTTATGGAATTGGCGCTGCGCAAGGCCAGCTCTGTGGCGAAAGAGTTGGATCGGGGCTTAGTTCTTGGCGCGGATACCATCGTTGTTCTGGGCGGCAGGATTCTCGGAAAGCCGGGGAATACGCAGGACGCCTACCGGATGCTCTACCGTCTTTCCGGCTCCACGCATTCGGTCTACACGGGAATTGCGCTGGTTGACGCGGCTACGGGGCGCTCGAAAAGCGCTGTGGCGGCTTCTGCCGTGCGTATGAAAAAGCTTCCGATTGACCGTCTTCTGGCCTTGTCGCGGAATCATCTGGACAAAGCCGGCGCCTACGCCATTCAGGAAAAGAAAGATCCCATCGCGCGCGTGATCCGTGGTTCGTATGACAATGTGGTGGGATTACCCGTCAGCCTCGTCAAAAAACTACTCAAACAATTCTAAGCAGCAGGGGATTTAGAACTTTTCCCAGTGGAGAACGTCCGGAAGCGGGCGTTTCGGGGGGCGAGTCACGGGTGACGCTTCGTAGCCCAGGGCGATGAGGGAAACGAGGTTGTAGCCGTCCGGGACTTGGAGCAGTTTGGCGATGTCGGTGGTATAGGTTTTCTTGTCTCCGGCCACCCAGCAGGACTGTACGCCCAGCGCGGCCGCCGCGATCAGAATGTTTTCGGTGGCCGCACAGCCGTCTTCAAGGTAGTACTTCGTTTGCCGGCAGAAGACCGCGACACAGGCGGCGGCCTGGGCGATGAACTTGCCATATTCGGTGATGGCGGCGACCTCCTGGCGGCGTTTGGGGTCCGTGACGACCACGAACTCCCAGGGTTGTTCGTTGCGGGCGGTGGTGGCCAGTCGCCCGGCATCAACGATCTTCTCGAGCATCTCTTTTGGGATCGCGCGGCCGTCGAAGGAGCGCGTGCTGTGCCGCTCCGCAATCGCCTGCAGTTCAACCAGCTTTTTCATTTTCCTCCGTCATCCCCCGCGGTTATTGGCGGCCCCGACTTCCTGTCGATGTGCTTATCGACGGGGCCGCACCGACTGTTTGATTCAACAGGTGGACGGTGCGGGGGATCCAGACATCGATGATGATCCCCTCCAACGGTCTGAGGGGATTATACCGCTTTCTCCGGGGTGCCACCCTGCGCATCGCGCTCCAACCGGCCTGACGACCTCGTCTTGTCCGCTCGAGCAGCCTGCGGAACTCGGCGCCAGACGTCTGGCGCCTCAGACAGTCCTCGGCTGACCCGCTCTCGCTCCCAAGCCGCAGGCCTCACGTCGCGCACCTGCGCAGGGCCGCACCCCTCGCAATATATATGTGGGAGGATCATCTGGCCGTCCTGAGATGAAGACAAAAAAAGTCCGGATAATTAAGGTCGTTGCGAAGACGATACACTACTGTGTTAGAGGTTTTATTAAATGTTTTTCGTTGTGTACTTTTGGTTGATGAATTAGAAGAAGAGACGTATTTATTTACGAAGTTCTTTCTGCATCTCTTCGAGAATCTTCAGGCGCGCATTAACCCATCTCCATAGAGTATTGTTTGATTGTGGAATTTGCCGACCATCTATAGAAATATATGGATCTTGATCGGTTGGTAGAGCGCGAGCAAATCGTACAGCATAAAACTCATCAATACCCGAAAGGTACTCGAAAGTTTCTTTCTGCCAATCTACAGCACGTGTTCCGAGAGTGCTATCTTCTTCCATCTTCTCGCAATCATGCTGGACTATGCCGCCTTTATAATAGAAGTTCGAAATTGATTTTATTACCTGTTTCCTTTTAGCTAAATCAACATCGTCACGCGTGGTTGTGCTAATGCTATGTATTGGCTGTGTCCTTCTTGCCTCGGCGATTGCCTTGCGTGGAGATGGGCGCCAGAGAGATTTTCTGGCGTCTACGTTGGAATTTGTGAATCGAGAAATGCTAGGCCAAAAAAACCATCCGATACATATGATCGTTAAAATACGAGATGTCCAACGAATTATTATGGGTGAGTTCTTTGCCTGTAGCCACTTTGGAGATGGAAAACCAAGTCTTTCTATCCATACAGAAAGATTTGTTATAGCCTCATCCGGATGAGTCTGCATCATGAAATTTGGAACAAGGCTAAGCGCAAAGAATATTGCCGCAAATATCCTCGACATATTTTTCAAATCGTATCATTTGTGGAAATGGTGAAGGTGCCCCTTTTTGCGAACGAGAAATCCTTAGCCTATCTGTTTGAAGCCTTTGACGAGCGGGATGGGGGGTAGTTTGGAGGATTTGGGTTTGGGAGAGAGAAAAGGTGCCTGACCCAACGGAGAAACGTGGTTGAGCTGTGGGACAGAGCAACTTCTTCTGAATCACAGTGACTGCCTCCTTTTACGAACGAGATATTCTTAACCTATCTGTTTGAATCCTTTGACGAGCGGGATGGGGGGTAGTTTGGGGGATTTGGGTTTGGGAGAGGGTTTCATCAGCTCGCGGATGGCGTCAAAGACGACCTTAAACTGAGCATCGTATTTCTTTTCCAGCTTCTCCAGTTTCTGAGCCAGATCCTTGTGAGTCGCAAGCAATTCCCGAAGCCGTCCGAAAGCGCGCATAATCGCGATATTCACGAGGATGGCGCGCTCGCTATGGAGGACGCTCGAGAGCATGGCGACTCCGTGTTCGGTGAAGGCATATGGAATGGTCCGTCTTCCTCCCCGTCCTTTTGGTATTGCAGATTGCAAGAGCAAAGCGCGTGTTTCCTCCGTTGTTAATAGGAACATGAAATCGCTGGGGAACCTTTTGCCATTGCGGCGTACCGCGAGATTCAGATTTCCCGTTGTGACCCCGTACAACTCCGCTAAGTCGCTGTCGAGCATGATTTTATGGCCTCGAACGAAATAAATACGGTGCTGAATCTGCTCCGTGGGTATCAGGTTCATGGTATCCTCCAACCTCTTAGATGGGAAATGGGTGTAAAAATTCACTTTCAAGCAAGGGCCCACCTGGAAATTCTGGATCAGAAGATTGTTTTGTCGAGGCAGGCGTCGTAAGCGGTTCGGTCGATGGGAATCCAATCTGTTTTGTTGATGCCGCGCTTATTGTGAACGGTTGGGCTGAAGGGAAACGCGCTAGCGATTTTAATCCAACGTCTCTGTTCGTGGGCGATCAGGCGGACTTCGTCTGCGACTTCGGATAAATCCTGGTCCTGACTGAACAGAAGCGCCACATCACATTCGTTGCGGTGAACGGCTCTTACCACGTCTAAGGCAATCCGGATGTCAATTCCTTTTTCCTGACCCACTAAGAAGGTGAACTTTTGGCCGTTGGGGATCTTGACCGTTTGATTTCTGTACCTTAATTTCCGTGAAAAAACGTGTATCCCCTGCCTGCCCATGAACGCCAGTTTGGCGGACCAGAACTGGTTCCAGAAGGGGTTATTCGCAGCGACAGGGCCGGAACTTCTGGCCGAATGCAGAACCCTGGGAGGTTGTCCCACAGGGGAAGCCAAAATCACCAAAGGCTATCGTCTGCCGGCGCGTTACGTAATTCATGCGGTAGGACCGCGTTGGCGTGGAGGGAGTTCCGGTGAGCCTGAGGCTCTGGCTTCGTGTTACCGGAAGAGCCTTGAACTCGCCGAAGCGAAGGGACTCCGAACACTGGCTTTTCCCGCCATCAGCTGTGGGATTTATGGGTATCCGCTCGAGGAAGCGGCACAAATCGCCGTGCGCGAAATCCGCTTTTTCCTGTCCGCGCATCCCTCTTCTTTCACGAAAATCTACCTGGTTGCCTTCGGAGCTGATGTCCAAAAGGTTTACAACGCCCAGCTCTGACTTTGCCGACCGCTTAAATCATTTGTTTGTGTCTGGAAACCGTATCATAACGGTACATTTCGTCATTCCCCGCAGTCTCTGGCGGGGAATCCATCATTGTCGTGCGCAATTCTTGGATCCCCGGCCAGCGACCGCCGGGGATGAGGAATTGTGACACAGTCTCCTGACCCCTTTTACACCCTTTTACACGATTCGTCTTATCTTCCTGCCTTATAAATACTAAAATTAGAAACAAGACGAGACCCGCTGAAAGCACCGGCGGTGAAGGAGAGAAAATTCTGCATGCCTGAATCACGACCCACCCGTGTCCTACTTGTTGATGATGAGAAGAATTTCTTGTACATCTTCATGGATTATCTGCAGTTCTCCGGTTACGACGTCGTGACCGCAGCCAACGGTGAAGAAGCGCTGGCGCTCCTGCAGACGGAACGCTTCGACATCGTGCTGCTTGATCTCGGGATGCCGAAAGTGAACGGGTGGCAGGTTTGCGAGGCGATTAAACGCGATCCAAAGACCAGCGGACTGCCGATCATCCTCCTGACCGTCTATGCCGAGGCTGAATACCATAAACGGGCCGAAGAGCTGAAAGTCCAAGTTTATCTCACCAAACCCTGCGAACCGTCCGAACTGGTCAAAGAAATCAAGCGTTGCCTGGCCAATCAAGCCAATCCGAAATAAGATCACCAAGACCGGCTCCTTTTGACACGATTCGTCTTATCTTTTTGTCATATAAATATTAAAATTGGAAACAGGATAAGACCTGCTGAAAGCATAGGGGGGTTAATCCCGGGGAGCTTTTGAATGTCAGAGCCGCAACCCTATCGTATTTTGCTTGTCGATGATGAAAAGAATTTCTTGTACATTTTCATGGATTATCTGCAGTACTCCGGTTACGATGTCCTGGCCGCGGCCGACGGTGAAGAAGCGCTGGAACTCTTGCAAACGGAACATTTCGATATCGTACTGCTCGATCTCGGGATGCCGAAAGTGGATGGGTGGCAGGTGTGCGAGTCGATCCGGCGCGACCCGAAGACCAGCGGACTGCCCGTCATTCTTCTGACCGCCTATGGCGGGGCTGCAAACCATAAACGGGCCGCGGAATTGAAGGTTCAAGTTTATATCACCAAACCCTGCGAACCGTCCGAGCTGGTCAAAGAAATTAAGCGTTGCCTTGGGCCAATCTAAAAGGATAAAAAAAGTAATATGATTCTGCCATGACTGAGCCGCGTCCGAACTTCGATTTGCCTCCGCTGACCGAGAAATCAGGATTTCCCTGGGTGGGCATCGTCTTGATGGTTGTGGCGCTGGGTGTTGTGGCGTGGTGGATTCTCTCCGGCAAACCCCAGCACCCGGGGCACGAGACCGCGTTTGCCGCGCTGGAACGGCAGTTGGACAAAGACCGGACCACCCTGGATGCCGAACGGCTCAAGGGCGTTGAGATGACGCAGCAGTTGGAGGCCATGAAGCAGGCGTACGAGTTGGGGAAAGTCCCGGACAAACGGCAGGCCATCGCTGATTATACGGCGCTCGAAGCCGCGCACCGGGTCCAGCGCGAAAAAGTCAAAGCACTCACCGCTCAGTTCCAAGAGAAACTCGCCAACTTGCACAAAGTGCAATAACCTCTCCGAGACTCTAAAAAAAAGAAAAAGAAAAAGAATCCCCGCCATTTCTGGCAGGGATTCTGGATATTTCAAAGTGGTGCCCCCTACGGGATTCGAGCGCCACACAACAGGCGCTCGCCCGACTGTCGTGTGTCGGGCGAACCCGTGCGAAACGTTTCCGGCTACTTACAGACGACAAAAAACCCTACCATTTCTGGCAGGGTTTCTTGATGTTTAAAGTGGTGCCCCCTACGGGATTCGAACCCGTGATCTTTGCCTTGAAAGGGCAATGTCCTAACCGCTAGACGAAGGGGGCTTGGCGAACCATTATACTAAAGCCGTCCTGCGTTGGTTGGAATCCGGCCATCTTATATAATGAACGTCTGTTACGAAGGTGCACTCGTGGGTCCGTAGCTCAGTGGTAGAGCATTCGCCTTTTAAGCGAAGGGTCATGGGTTCGAACCCCATCGGACCCACCAGTGTTCCCGTTATGAATCTTCGAGATAAAGTGGCTCTGATTACCGGCGGGACGCGGATGGGCGCGGCTGTGGCGCAGGCTCTGGCGGACAAGAGCTGTTCCATCGTATTGACCTGGCGGCATTCGCGACAAGCGGTTGAATCCATCGCCCGCCAGCTTGAAAACCAAGGTCATCTCGCTTCGTCCTTTCCGTGCGATCTCCTCAAACCTGGCCTCATCCGGCAGGTCATCCGAAAAATCGAAAAACGTTTTGGTCGGCTGGATGTAATTGTAAATCTCGCGTCCATCTATCGCCCCACCCGGTTGAGCAAGGACGACCCGTCCCGGTCATGGGATGAGAACTTGTCGGCCAACGCCAAGAGCGCTTATCTTCTTTCCATCGAAGCCGCCGGCTTGATGCGGCGTTCCGGCGGCGGCCGGATCATTCATGTCTCGGATTGGACCAGCGCCAGCGGGCGTCCCCGGTACCGGGACTATTCGCCGTATTACATTTCCAAGTCAGCGGTTCAAGCGGTGGTCGAAACACTGGCGCTTGAGTTTGCTCCTGACATTCTGGTGAACGGCATCGCGCCGGGGCCGATGGTGCCGCCGCCGTCACTCGGACGAAAAGAAGTTCAATCGGTTATGAAGTCAACTCCACTGAGGCGTTGGGGTGGAGCCGGCGAGATCGCAAAAGCAGTTATGTTCCTGGCGGAAACGGATTTTGTGACAGGGGAAATCCTTCGCGTGGATGGCGGAAGGCATCTGTATTAGCAACCACAAGGTTTCTTCGGGCCCATCGTCATCACTCCCCTTTCGGATATCAGTTGTTTAGAAGTTCAGCGGCGCGTCAATATGCCGATCCAGCCATTCCGCCACATCTTCTTTCGTGTCAGCGCTGGTCCGCTTGCCAACCATTTTGCCGTTATCAAAGAGGAGTAGCGTGGGAATCGAGCTGATCCGGTATTCTTCTGTCAGATCAGGGGTGTCGTCCACTTTGGCCTGAACCACCTTGACCTTCCCAAAATAATCGTCGATAAGCTCCTGCATCATCGGAGGAAGGGTGTGGCAGGGGGCGCACCAGGGCGCCCAGAAACCGACCAGCACCGGCATGTCAGAGCCAAGCACTTCTCGAGTGAAATTAGCGTCCGTTACAGCAGCAATACTAACTTTTTCTTTTTTAGCGCGTGCCATAAATACCTTCCTTATTAAAATTTAAATATAACGCCGTTTTGATGCTAAAAAACGACTAGAAACGCATTTGCGACTGTTTTTGTCGGGGAATAAGGCAGGACTTCAGACAGCTTCCAAAGTCGACGGTGCCTTCTCAAATACACTACAAAACACCTCAAAAGGCTGTCAAGGGGTCTTTAGACCTAATGGAACGAGGGGAATCAGTTCTCTGATATGTGTTTCGGCTGCGGTTCTATAAGTCGGATCGCCCGTATCATACACCATGACCCAGACCCGGAGGGCCTTCCCGAAAAGCTTTTGTTTCTTATAGATATTGGCAAGGATGGAGCGCAGGAGGTTCGGGCATTCTGGGTCATAAATAAACGACTCTAAAAATTCGGCCAATTTGGATACATCGTGGTTGTGTTCGTACGCGATGGAGCCCAAATATTCCTTGAGGCGAGCGTCATGGGGATTGTTTTGGATTCCCTGGCGCAAAAGGATTTCCGCTTCATCCCATCGATTGAGGTTCCATCCCAGAGAGCCGGCGCCGTAATAGTAGGCGTAAGAAAAAAAAGGATCAATACGGGTGACTCGCTGGCAATAGGAGAGCAAAAGCGGGTAATCACCCATCCCATTATCGGATTCAAAATCCGATTGCCCCTCTTCCGCCGTCCCGTAGTACTGCAATGTTTGAATCCAGGCGATATCCGCCGCCAAACGCCGGAGCCCGGCCGCGATCCCTGTAAAGTCGTGCAGGCTGGAAACCTGCGTCGAAAGACTGACGGAAAGAGGAGGGAAAGGATCCTGAAAACGAATCGCCAGTTGGGTGGTGAAAAAAGCGGTCAGCAATAAGCTGCCTGCAAAAAACCCGCCGGCGCTCCGGGTCATCGTTAGAATTCCCTCTTCCGGAACAGGAAAACAGTCAGGGACAGACAAACCAGGGTATACGAAAGGCCATAACCCGCGGCGGCCCACAGCCAGTCCAATCCCGCTTGAGCGGGGGAGAAATCCCGGAGGTTCATAACTTGGAAGTTGGGGGTCAGATAATAGAAAGCATTGCAGATCCATAAGACCAAAGGCGTTCCGGCGCGTCGGCCCAGAGAAAGCATTTCATGACTGAAATGACCCATGATCCAGAAAAATAAGGTGAAGGCGACGGCCGATACCGTGGACGTCGAAAAGAGAGAAAAGAAAAGGGCCAGAGACGTAATGAGTACAACTTTTTCCCAGGAGTAGAAGAGGCTCAGCGCGTAGTGCGCATCCGGATGGATCCGGTTGGTGGCTAAGAGGGTCAGGTGTCCGCCCGCCATAATCAGGTACGTGACCGACAAGACAGCGACCAGACCCAGGAAACGTCCGAGGATAAATTGGTAACGGGCCACCGGACGCGTCAGAACGAGATAAAGCGTGCGGGATTCCATCTCTTCAAGAATCAATGTGACCGCGGCAAAAACAGCGATGATCAGACAGAGCAATTCGATACTGGCCAGACCCATGTCGATGATCATGCGGGCTTTTTGTTCGCCTCCGAGGGAGCCCAGCAGCATCGCGGAGAGAATCAGCATACCGGCGAACAGGAGCAACACATAGTAGACCTTGTTTCGAAGGATCTCAATGAAGGTGTAACGGATGATTCCTAGAATTTTACGCATGGATGGTTTCGATGAAGAGCTGTTCCAGCCGTCCTTCCGGTCCTTTCCACTCCGCTTTTTCGATCAGGCGGGCCAGCCGCCCCTGGTGAATGATGCCGACCCGGTCGCAGAGTTTCTCGGCCTCGGAAATATTGTGCGAGGAGAAGAAAATAGTTTTACCTTGCGCGTGCAGCCGTTCCAGCATCTGGCGCATCTCCTTCAGTCCCAGGGGATCGAGACCGCTCATGGGTTCGTCGAGCACCAGGAGCGCGGGATCGTGCAGCAGCGCCTGAGCCAGGCCCGCGCGCTGCAGCAGGCCTTTGGAGTATTCCCCAAGGCGTTTGGTCTGGTGTGCGGCCAAACCGACTTCCGCCAAAACCTGTTCGATTCGTTTTGTTAAGAGTGTTTCGGGGAGATCGTTGAGTGTTCCGTAAAGTTGAAGCAGTTCGTTGACCGTCAAATATTTGTAGAAGGAGGGGAGTTCCGGCAGGTAACCGATCTGGCGCATGATCGCACGGTCCGGGAGCAGGTGATCAAAGAGGCGCGCGTCTCCGGTCGTGGGAAACAACAGACCCAGAAGAAGCTTGATGGTGGTTGTTTTGCCGGCCCCGTTGAGTCCCAGGAGTCCGAACAACTCTCCGGATTGAATCTGCAGGGAAATGTCCTCGACTCCGGGGGTGAGCGTCAACCGGCCCAGATGCCTCCGGCGATACACTTTCGTGACGTGACAAAGCTCCACCGCAACCGTTGAGGGCATTCGTGGCCTTTAGAGTTTGACGCACTTCACTTGAGTGATGCCGGGACAGGTTTTGATCTGCTGAAGCACCGCGTCCGGCACATCCGAATCCACGCTGACCACCGTGACGGCTTCTCCGCCCGTGGACTTGCGGCCGACCTGCATGGTGGCGATGTTAATGCTGTTTTTGCCCAGGACGGTCCCGACGTTTCCAATGACACCGGGTTTGTCCTGGTTGGTGTAGACCACCAGGGTGCCTTCGGGAACGACGTCCACGGTCAGATCGTCGATGGAAACGATCCGCAGGCTATTTTTGGCAAAAAGCGTTCCCGCCACCGTCAGCTTTTCTTTCCCGGACGCCGCCCGCAACGTGATCAAGCTGGTGAAATCCTGCGTTTCGATGGTTTTCGTTTCCGTCCACTTGAGTCCCCGTTCTTTGGCGAGATGCGGCGCATTCACCAAATTGACCTCGATGTCCAGAATGGGCGTCAGCAGGCCTTTCAGGACCGCCAGCGTCAGCGCGACGGTGTTTTTCTGGCTGACGTCACCGGCGTAGCTGATCTTCAGCTCGTTCACAGGGCCGGGGGCCAGCTGAGTGACAAATTTCCCGAGTTTTTCCGCCAGGAGAATGTACGGTTCCAGCTCACGGTACTGCTCAGCGTCCATCGCCGGAAGGTTCACGGCGTTGCGCACCGTTCCGTTCAGGAAATAATCGCGCAGCGTTTCCGCGAGCTCCTGAGCGACTTTGACCTGGGCCTCTTCCGTGGCCGCGCCCAGGTGGGGCGTGACGATGACATTGGGGAGAGCGAACAAGGGGTTGTCTTTGGCCGGAGGCTCGGATTCAAAGACATCCAGAGCAGCGCCTTTGACCGAACCGTTCTTGAGCGCTTCCACCAGGGCTTTTTCCTCGATAATACCGCCGCGCGCGCAGTTGATGAGGCGAACGCCGGGTTTTAATCGGGCCAGCGTCTTGGTGTTAAACAGATATTTTGTGGTGTCGTTCAATGGAACGTGGACGGAGATGTAATCGGCCTGCGTATAAATGTCGTCCAGGGTCACCAGCTTGATGTTAAAGTTCTTCGCGTATTCCTCGGAGGCATACGGATCGTAGCCCAGAACCTCCATGCCGAAACTCTGGCAGCGCTTGGCCACTTCGCGGCCGATGCGTCCCAACCCGATCAAGCCGAGGATCTTTCCCTGAAGTTCCGTGCCTGTAAACTGAGAGCGTTTCCATTCGCCCGATTTGACGCTGGTGTTGGCTTGCGGAATGTTCCGCGACAGAGCCAGAAGCAGCGCCACGGTGTGTTCCGCCGCAGAAATCGTGTTGCCGCCCGGGACGTTGACGACCACCACGCCCTGCCGGCTGGCGGCGTTGACGTCGATGTTGTCCACGCCCACCCCGGCCCGGCCGATGATTTTGACCTTTTTGGCCGCGGCCAAAATGTCGGCGGTGATCTTGGTTTCGCTGCGAACGATGATCGCGTCCACGTCCGCCACCAGTTTTTTCAACTCGTCGGGGAGAGTTTTTGCCGCGCTTCAACGGAAAAATTGTTATTTCCCTGAAAAACCTGAAGCCCGGATTCGCTAATGGGATCGGCGGCCAGTATTTTGATCATGGCGTTCACCTCGCTCCGGCCGGAGCCGGAACCGTTGCGGGGGGGGCACCCGGAGCGGGTTTGGACACCAGAATCCGTTCGGCGGCGGCCACCCCTTTGCCCAGCTCAATCTTGGCGCCCATCTCATGGAGGATCATTTCAACGGCGGACAGGGCGATGATGACATCGAAGCGTTCCATGTAGCCCATATGCGCCAACCGGAAAATCTTTCCGACCAGATGCACCTGGCCGCCGGCGATCGAAACGCCGTACTCTTCGCGGAGTCGCTTGACAATTTTCTTACCCTCAATCCCGGCTGGAACCACCACGGAGGTCAGGACATTGCAGGGATTTTTCGCAAAGATCTCAAGCCCAAGGGCTTGAATTCCCGCCCGGGTGGCTTCCGCCATCCAGGTGTGCCGGCGGATAACATTTTCCAGCCCTTCCTTGCGGATCTGGCGGATCGCTTCAGCCATCGCCACGACCAGCGTGACCGCCGGCGTGAAAGGCGTCTGGTTCTCTACGACGGATTTCTTCATTTTCCGGTAATCAAAATAAAAGCGCGGACTCTTCGACGTCTCGACGAGTTTCCAGGCCTTTTCATTGATGCAGACCATGGCCAGACCCGGAGCGGTCATGAGGCCTTTCTGGGAACCGGACACCACGACGTCGAGCTTCCACTCGTCCGTCCGGAGCTCCTGGCCGCCAAGACCCGAGATGGCGTCGACAACAAGAACGGTTGGTGTGGCTGAAACGATAGTGCCGAGACGCTTCAGATCCGTCACCACACCGGTGGAGGTTTCGGTATGTTGGCAAAAAACCGCCTTGGCTTCCGGATGCGCTTTCAGGGCTTTTTCAACCTGGGACGGATCCACGGCAAAGCCGTCTTCCGAACGGACCCAGACCACGGTCGCACCGTACGTTTCGAGCAACTTGCCCCAGCGCTCGCCAAAAGCGCCCGACGAAGCCACGATCGCGGTGTCTCCGGCGCTCACGAGGTTCGCCACCGCTGATTCCATGGCGCCGGTGCCGGAATTGGCCATCAGAAAAACGTCATTCTTCGTCTGGAAAACGTATTTGAGGCCTTCGATCACTTCGCCGAAGAGGGTTGCAAACTCAGCGGTCCGGTGATGGATAATGGGAAGTCCTTCCTTTGAGGAGACTTCCGGAGGAATCGGGGTGGGACCGGGGGTAATCAGATACTGTTTTTTCATGGGAATACCTTTCTAAGACGGTCGATGCAAGGCGATCTTGGGATCCAGAGCCAGTGAAAGAACCTGTTCCATGTGTTTCACCGGAATCATCTTCAGATGGCTTTTGACATCGTCCGGAATTTCGTCCAAATCCTTGCGGTTCCCTTCGGGGAAGAGCATGACATCCATTCCCTCGCGGTAAGCGGCCAGGCTTTTTTCTTTCAGGCCCCCGATCGGGAGCACCCGCCCGTGCAGCGTAATTTCGCCGGTCATGGCCACCTTCTTTTTGACCGGCCGCTGGGTCATGGCGCTGATCAGCGCGGTGGCGATCGCGGTCCCGGCCGAGGGGCCGTCTTTTGGAGTCGCTCCCTCCGGCACATGAATATGGTAGTCCTGCTGCTTGAAAAAAGAGTCCTTGATGTGCCATTTTCGGGCGTTGGCCCGGATAAAAGAGAGAGCCGCCTGCGCGGATTCCTGCATCACTTCGCCCAGCTTGCCGGTCAACGTAAGCTTGCCTTTGCCCGGCATTCTCGCCACTTCAATCTCCAGCACCTCGCCCCCGTGTTCGGTCCAGGCCAGACCGGTTGAAATGCCCACGCTGTTGGCCGCCGCAGGCTCTTTAGAGAACTCCGGTACTCCCAGCATCTGCGCGGCGCGTTGATCTGTGACGCGAATGGTTTTATCAGCGGAGGATTCCACCAGCATTTTAGCAGACTTGCGGCAGAGGGAGGCGATGCGTTGCTCCAGGTGGCGAACGCCGGCTTCGCGCGTGTAATCGCGGATGATGCGCTGGAGCGCCTCTTTCGAAATCGTGACCGGTTTGGCCTCCATGCCGTGTTCTTTCATCTGCTTCGGGATCAGGTAGTTCTTCGCGATATGGAGCTTCTCCTCTTCCGTGTAACCGGAGAAACGGATCACTTCCAGCCGGTCCTGAAGGGAGGGGGGGATCGCGTGGAGGCTGTTCGCCGTGCAGATGAAGAAGACCTCGGAGAGATCAAATTCGACGTCGAGAAAATGATCCACAAACGTATGATTCTGTTCCGGGTCCAGGACTTCGAGCAGCGCCGCGGCCGGGTCTCCGCGCCAGTCCATGCCCATCTTATCGATTTCATCCAGCAGCATCACCGGATTCTTCGTCTTGGCTTTTCGAATCGATTGGATCAAGCGTCCCGGCAGCGAGCCGATATACGTCCGGCGGTGTCCCCGGATTTCGGATTCGTCCCGGACGCCGCCAAGCGTCATCTTGACGAACTCCCGCTGAAGCGCTCGGGCGATGGACCGGGCCAGCGAGGTTTTCCCGACGCCCGGAGGGCCGACGAAACACAGAATCGGTCCTTTGATTTTTTTGACCAGGCGCAGGACGGCCAGATACTCGATGATGCGCTCTTTCGGTTTCTCAAGTCCGTAGTGGTCTTCGTCTAAAATGGTCTGGGCCCGCTTGAGGTCCAGGTTGTCCTGGCTCCGGAGCGACCAAGGAAGGCTGACGAGCCAATCGAGGTATGTTCGGATGACGGTGGCTTCCGGGGAAAAGGGCATCATTTTCTCCAGCCGCGAGACTTCTTTTTCCGCGGCCTCGGTGGCTTCCGGGCTCATCTTGGCGGTTTTAATCCGTTCCCGGAGTTCATCCATCTCTTTCGCGGAGTCGTCTTTCTGCCTGAGTTCTTTCTGAATGGCTTTCATCTGCTCGTTCAGGTAGTACTCTTTCTGCGTTTTTTCGATCTGGTTCCGGACCCGGTTCTGGATCCGGCGTTCGATGTTCAGAATTTCAATTTCCGCGTTCAAGAGTTCCACCAGCCGTTCAAGCCGGTCGCGCGGGTCCGTCACTTCCAGCAGGAGCTGCTTATCGCTGATTTTGATCAGCATGTTGCTGGCGATGGTGTCGGCGAAACGGGCGGGGTCTTCAATAGTGTTGAGGGAAACCGCCACTTCAAACGACACGCGGCGGTTCAGCTTGATATAGGAATCAAATAACTGCGCGCCTTGACGCATCAGCGCCTGAACTTCGGGGGTGACAGACTGCGGTTCGGCGAGGAGGTCCACTTCAACTTCCAGGTGGACCTGGCCCGGCGTCAGGCGGAACTGGTGAATACGCCCGCGGGTTTGCCCTTCGATGAGGATTTTAAGCTGCCCGTTCGGCATTTTGAGCAGCTCCAGAATTTTGGCGACGGTGCCGATCGCGAAAACGTCCTCCTGGGAGGGGTCTTCGGTTTCCACTCGTTTCTGGGCGGCGATAAAAATGAGATGCGGCTGGGTCAACATCGCCTCTTCCAGCGCCTTGATGCTCTTCGGGCGCGACACATCCAACGGAAGAACCATATGGGGGAAAACCACGATATCCCGGACCGGAAGGAGCGGCAACGTCTCTCGGGTCATGCGATCTTTTTCTCTTCCTTCATTTGAAGGATGGGCGGATACACTTTATGAATGACATTTTCATCGATGATGCAGCGCTCGAGATTCTGCTGGTCGGGCAGGTCATACATGATGTCCAGCAGAACATCTTCGAGAATAGACCGCAGCCCGCGGGCGCCCGAGCCGCGCTTGAGCGCCAGCTGTGCCACCGCCAGCAGCGCTTCCGGCGTGAACACGAGCTCCACGTCCTCCAGGCTGAACATCTTCGCGTATTGTTTGACGAGGGCGTTTTTCGGTGTGGTCAGGATTTGAACCAGGGTGTTATCGTCCAGGTCATCCAGCGTGGCCATGATCGGCAGACGGCCGACCAGCTCCGGGATCATGCCGGTCCGGATCAGGTCCGGAGGGGTCACGTGTTTCAAGACATCGCCGACCTTCAGTTCCTGTTTGGGTTTCACATCCGCGCCGAATCCCAGGCCGCGTTTGCCGACCCGCTGTTCAATCACTTTTGGAAGGGCCTCAAAGGCGCCGCCGCAGATGAAGAGGATATTGGTTGTGTTGATTTGTATGTATTCCTGCTGGGGATGCTTGCGCCCGCCCTGCGGGGGGACGGAGGCGATCGTCCCTTCCAAAATTTTCAGCAGCGCCTGCTGAACGCCTTCACCGGAGACATCCCGGGTGATGGAGGGGGAATCGGTTTTCCGGGAGATCTTGTCGATCTCGTCGATGTAAACGATGCCGCGTTCGGCGCGCTTGACGTCATAGTTGGCGTTTTGAAGCAGACGAAGGATGATGTTTTCAACATCTTCGCCGACGTAGCCCGCTTCGGTCAGCGTCGTGGCATCGGCGATAGCAAAAGGCACGTGCAGTAATCGGGCCAGCGTCTGAGCCAGGAGCGTTTTACCGGTGCCGGTGGGCCCGATCAGAAGAATGTTGGATTTTTGGAGCTCCACGTCCTGTGCCGAGGCCTGCGCCGAGATTTCCATGCGCCGGTAATGGTTATAGACCGAAACCGAGAGCACCCGCTTCGCGCGCTCCTGTCCGACCACGTATTCGTCCAGGACGCGCTTGATTTCCGCCGGTTTTGGGACGACCTTGATTGTGCGGCGGTCATCTTCTTCGGTGATCTTATTGAGGAGCTGGTAGGAGTTCCGGACGCACTCCTCGCAGACGTAAATGCCTTGTCCGCCGATCAGGCGCAAGCCCTCGCGTTTGCCTTTTCCGCAGAAAATGCAGTGGAACAGCTCTTTCGGGTCTTTGGTCAAGCTCATGGGTTCAGCTCCATCCGGAACGTTAAAAGGCTATTTCTTTCTGGTGATGACCTCGTCGATCAGTCCGTAAGCCTTGGCCTCTTCGGCGGACAGGTAAAAATTACGGTCGGAGTCGCGCTCTACTTTCTCCGACGTTTGCCCGGAGTGCTTCGCAATGATTTCGTTCAGCCGCTTCTTCGTGTCGACGATTTCCTTGGCTTCGATTTCAATATCCGTGGCCTGGCCGGAGATGCCGCCGCCGTGAATCAACGGCTGGTGAATCATGATCCGGGAATGCGGCAGCGCAAAGCGCTTCCCTTTCGAACCCGCGCACAACAGCACCGCGCCAAACGACATCGCCATGCCCATGCAGATGGTGGTGATCGGGCACCGGATGTACTGCATCGTGTCGTACACCGCGAGCCCCGCGGTCACCATGCCGCCGGGGGAGTTGATGTAGAGATTGATTTCCTTCTCGGGATCTTCGGCTTCCAGGAACAACAGCTGCGCGATGATCAAATTCGCTGAGTCCGTTGTCACCGTGCCCTCGTACCCGCCGACAAAAATAATGCGATCTTTCAAAAGTCGGGAAAAAATGTCATACCCGACGGCGGCACCCTGATTCCAGCGTTCAATAATTGTTGGGACCATCGCGACCATCTCAGCCTCCTTGTTAGTCTTTAGCCGTTTTGACCTTGGCGTTGTTCTTCAGAAATTCCAGGACCTTGCCTTCCGTCAATGATGCGCGGATCGACAGATCCCGTTCCTGGAAGTATTTCTCTATGGACTCCGATTGATCTTTATTCTCCGCAAGCGCTTTTTTCTTCAGCTCCTGGACGTCCGCCTCTGTAGCCTCGAGCTTCTCCTGAACGGAAATGGCGCGCAGTAGATAGGAGAGCCGGATATCGCGCTCCGCCTGGGGGCGGCTTTTTTCAAGGATCGTGGCTTCCGCCTGCTTATCGCCGGCCTGGACCAGGCCCTGCCGCTGAAGGTGGCTCAGCGCGCGCTGCGTCAGCGTCTGGACCCGCTCGACCACCAGCGTGGGGGGAATGTCGAATTTGTGATTATCGATCAGCCCCTGATGAATCTGGTCTTCCACGTCTTTGTCGGACTTGGCTGTCTGTTCCTTGGTCAGATTCTCCCGGACTTTCTGCCGGAGTTCCTCCAGAGATCCCGTTCCCAGGTCCTTCGCAAATTCGTTGTCCAGCGTCGGGAGTTTCTTTTCCTTAATCTCTTTGATCGTGACGTCAAAAACAGCTTGTTTGCCAGCCCATTCTTTGCGGAAATAATCCGCAGGGAAGGTGACCGTCACCGCGCGTTTTTCATTGATCGCCGCTCCGAGAAGCCCTTCGCTGAATCCCGCGATGGTCTGCGGCTGATTCATGTCCAATAAATGGTTTGTGGCGGAGCCGCCAGGGAAAGCCTTCCCCTCAATTTTACCTTCAAAATCGACTACGACAAAATGAGTTTTTCCGACCTGAGCGTCCTTGGACGCGTTCAAAGAGGCGTTGCGTTCCCGGAGATCTTCCAGAACCTTATTGATGTTTTCGTCCGTTACCAGAACGGCCGGCCGCGTCACCTTCAGGCCCTTGTAATCCTTTAATTTGATTTCCGGATCTCTTTCAACGGTCATCTGGAACTGCAGGGGCTTGCCGAAGTCGAAATCCAGCTTTTCAATTTTTGGCGTATCGATGGTCCGCAGTTTGCGCTCGCGGATCACCTGGGTGGCGGCCCGTCCGATCAGATGCTCCATCACATGCTGGCGGGCGCGCTCGGCGAAGTGCTTGCGAACAAGGTCCATCGGCGCTTTGCCGGCGCGGAATCCGGGCAAGGAGGCACGCGATTGAATGTTCTGAAAAGCTTCCTCTGTTTCTTTAATGACTTCTTCTTTGGGGAGTTCCACTGAAAACGATATCTTGCAGGACTCCTCCTTAATGACTTTAACTTTCGCTGCGATAGCTTTTTCCGTTATTTCCATGTCCTTGAAGCCTTTCTACGTTAATAATTTGGGCGGAAGAGGACTCGAGCGCCACACAACAGGCGCTCGCCCGACCGTCGTGTGTCGGGCGAACCTCTTTAACCCTTCGTCAAGCTCGCAACTGGACCGGGCGAGACTCGCACCGCTCCTCATTTTCCAAGGAAGCGGTGCTGTACCTCGCATCGACAACTGCGAGGTACGAACTCGCCTGAGATCCTGGTCGGGGCGGGAGTTGAACCCGCAAGCCCTTTCGGGCACATGGTCCTAAGCCATGCGCGTCTGCACCGTCCTTTTTATCCGCTTGTTCCTGGACCGGGCGAGACTCGAACTCGCACGTCCTTTCGAACACAAGGTCCTAAGCCTTGCGCGTCTGCCATTCCGCCACCGGTCCAGGAACAAGCAAGATAGCCGGTGCTGCCCCGTCAATTTAGCTCACCTCAGGTGAGCAGTATAAAGGACGGGGCTGCCATTCCGCCATCCGCCCAGGAGATGATCTGCGCCCGACAGGAGTCGTCCGCCACATTCCCGGCGGACGCCCGACCGTCGTGTGTCGGGCGAACCCTTTTGTCGAAGCTTTGCGCCCGAAGGGATTCGAACCCCTAACCCTCAGTTCCGAAGACTGATGCTCTATCCAGTTGAGCTACGGGCGCCAAATTTTTGGCCACAAGGGACTCGGGCGCCACACTACGGGCGCCCGCCCGATGTGTGGCGGGCGAACCCAAAAATCTTGGGCCACAAGGGACTCGAACCCTTAACCTATCGCTTAAGAGGCGATTGCTCTACCAATTGAGCTAGTGGCCCTCAAAGCATCATGCGCCCTAGAGGAATCGAACCTCTATCAGTAGCTTAGAAGGCTACTGCTCTATCCGTTGAGCTAAGGGCGCAAGAGAGTCAAATCTCGGGGCGCCGGGATTTGTCCGCCACACGTCGGGCGGACACTCGCCTGTTGTGTGGCGAGTGAACCCGGCTCCAGTGACTCAAAACCTCGGGGCGGCCGGATTTGAACCGGCGACCTCCTGCTCCCAAAGCAGGCGCGCTACCAGCTGCGCTACGCCCCGTTAAACCAGCAGATTGCCTTATTTTTAAAGTCGATTTCTGCCAAAATGCCTGTCGGGCAATAAGTGTAGCATTTCTCAAGTAACGGGCACTATCGGTCCCCGCGCGTTATAGACTATTATGTGCCTATGCTGATGATTATGGGAGCCGCGCTGTTTTACGCGTCCCTTGCGATGATTTTTCTGCGGCGGCTTCTCCCCTGGTGGCAAACCGCCATCCCTGGAGGGCTTGAGGATACCCGCCTCTTCCTTTGGAACGCCTGGTGGTTCCACCGGGCCTGCGAGTCGCTTCACACCAACCCTTTCCGGACCTCTTATTTGTTCCATCCGTTTGGCGTCAGCCTCCTTTCCCATGACTACCCGTTATGGACCAATGCTGTGACCTGGGTTTCTCAGCGCGCCGGAGTTTCCTTAATCGGGTCCTCGAACATCTGGTTCTGGATCACCTGGTTTTTGACGGGTTTTTGCACGTATCTGCTGGCGCGCGAAGTGACGAACCGCCAGGGGCCGGCGCTCGTGGCAGGTGTTTTCGTGATGACCCACAGTTATACGTTGGCCCGCGCCATGCAGAACTGGGGACAGTTCAATGTTTATGGCCTTTCTTTGTTTCTCTGGGCGCTGGTTTGCGCGCGCCGGAGTAAGAAAACCTGGGTTTTTGCTCTGGCTGGAGTGGCACTCGCCTGGACAGCCGCATGTCACTTTTACTTTCTCCTTTATAGTGTGGCGATCTGGTTGGCTGTCGCAGCGGTTGACCTTTCTCCAGTCGGTTTTCGTCTCGAGAAAGACCCTTTGTACTGTTCATGGCGGCCGGTCGCACTTGGAATGGTTGGCTTATCCGCTGTTCTGGCTGGATGGATCATCTTGTTTCGTCCCAACCAATTATTGATGGGATCTCTGGTAATCGGGCTGGAATCTCCGGCGAACGCGTTGTTGGTGATGTGGATTTTTTTTGGGGTTTTTAGCGCCTCGTTCGTGCGGGTGGTCTGGATGGATCGTTTTCTGGAACCGACGGAGCAGCGGCGCCGTTTGACCGGTCATCTCATCCTGCTGGGGGTGTCGGCGATTTGTTTATCGCCGCTCCTTGTGGGGACGATCCAGTTGATCGGTCAGGGGGGGTATCCGAAGCAAAGTATCCTCTGGAAGACACACCCCCTGGGAGCCAATCTCTTTTCCCTGTTCATGCCGAATCCGTTGCACGCGGTTTGGGGATCAGCGGTCAGCGGGTGGTATGAGGTGAGGGGAATGAACCCGCAGGAACAGGCCGCCAGCCTGGGGTGGATCGTGATCGGAGTGATTCTCTGGACACGGCTCTGGAGAAGCGGACAGCGAGAGCGACGATGGCTGGCGCTGGCAACCGGCGCGACCCTTCTGTCGATGGGCGTTTATCTGCATCTGGCCCAACGAAATACCTGGCTTCCGTTGCCTTTCTACTTCTGGCGGCTCATTCCTGTCCTGGGAAATGTACGCATCCCCGAACGATGGATGGCGGTGGGAGCGGTGGCCTGGTCCGTCGTACTGGCGCTGGGGATCCTCCGGCTATCCGAACGCCGGAAATGGAATTTGAATATCGTCTGTGCCACGGCCCTTTTGCTTGTCTTGGGGGAAAATTGGCCGGGGCTGCCGGTCTATCGATTTCCTCCACCGTTGCCGGTTTATCAGATACTTCGTCAGCAGCCGCCGGGCGGCGTGCTGGCGCTGCCTCTCTATATTGGAGATTCCAGTATCGGGACAGGAGATGCGATGCCATCGCCATGGGTTTTCCCGTGGGATCATCTCTGGGCGCAAACGATCTATGAAAAACCTTTGGTGGGTGGGTATATCGGACGCTTACCGCGCAAGTTGATCCGTTCCTACCAGGCGGATTCCTTTATCAATCGGTTGCTGGCTCTGGAGGAAGGGCAATCCGTGTCCGCGACTCCAGACAGGGAAGCAGCCCGAAAGGCTGCTGAAGGAATCAATATGAACTATGTTCTCATCTACCGGCCAGCCATTCGTCCCGAAGCACTCCAGTTCGTCATGAACAGTCTGGCGCTCCAACCGATTGAAACCGGTTCTCCCGTCGAGCTCTACACGATCGTCCGCTGATACCCGTGATCAAATTATGGGGTCGCATCCTGGACGAGGTTAGAATCTGTCTTTTGGAGGCGGCGTAGCGTAATCGGTTCAAGAAAGAAGCTTGGCTTCGGCCAATTCAAGCCGTCGGCTATATGTCTTGGGTTTTGACCACGTCGAGCTTCATCTCCGGGAAGTCCCTCTTAAACTCGGTCCAAAAAACATCGGATTCTTTGTTCATTTTGTCCAGCATGGCGTTTATCCGGCCCACGGTTTCTCGAATATCGGCCAAGGTCTGCACAAAGCCTTGGAACTGCCGATACAGTTTCTTCATCAACAAATAATTCAGATGGGCTTCATCTTCGGGCGCAATGGAAGGCTTCTTGCGCGTTACCACGGCTAAGCCGCTTACGACGCGACTTTGGCTTCGACTACTTCGAGCCGTTGGTTGATGTTCTTGAGGTCGTACTGCATGGCGTGGATGGCTTCGGTATTTCCGTGAACGGCATCCTTCAGGGCGTTTATGTCTCGGCCATTGGTACGGACAGCTGATTCCAATACATCCACCTTTTGTTCGAGTGTATCGAACCTGGGTTTCAGGCTATTAATGTCCTCGCGCATGAGGGATTGAGCCTCGCCGAACGTCCGGAACTTCGAGAGCAATTCCTCCATAAGCACATTGAACCGGCGGGATTCGTCTTGGGAAGGAAGAGACGGTTCCTTGGATGTCTTCTTGGGTGATTTCACGGGAATGATCGTACGTCCCGGCGGGGTCTTTTGTCAAACGCTCGACGTGAGAGAAGTTCAGCCCATGGAGACTCTTTTGCATGTGCCGTTCACCTTTTTGCGGGACATTCCCTCCAATGCCCATCACACCCATTTGTGGATCTTCCAGCTTCATTGGCGGGCTGACGCGGGCCGGAGGTCTGCTGTCTGAGTTGGAAATTATGGGGTCCTTGGTTCGACGATTTTAGAACCTGGCTGACACTGGGCCAAGCTCAATACATCGCCTGACGTTACATATTGTTTCCTTGAGAATCATTACGATCGCCCGCATAAAGAAGTTAAGAAAGAGCGGGCCATCTGAGGCGAAACATGGCGTGTAAAATCTTGATCGTTGACAAAGATGAGGACTTCACGGTTTCGTTAGAACACCAGTTGGTCGGCAACGGTTTTGACGTGACTCGGGTGCCGGACGGTATGATGGGTATGCAGTGCGCCCTTCGTCACAAACCGGACTTGATTATCGCCGATCTTCAATGCCCTGCGGGCGGCGGGCTTTCCATGTTGACCAACCTAAGACGTTCGGTTCTTACCCGCAACATTCCAGTTCTGATCCTGGCCGGACCGGGGAATCCCGAGTCGAAGAAAAAGCTTCTCGAATTTGGAATGCTCACCTATATGCAAAAACCATTTTCTCGCGAAGAACTCCTTGCAAGAATTAAGCAGCGCTTGTCCTCTAACCCAAAGATTGTTGCGAGTGGTGATTTTGTGCCTCCTTCCCCTTCTCCCTCTCCTGACAATCCCATCGCTCCGTTCGTCCCTGGCACGACTGGCAGCTAAAACGTATCAAGCAGGCAAAATCGAAGCCAACGCTGGCTGCTGGGGGACGTCTCCTAGTCTCGGCGATCAAACGTTAGATGGAGGGATGGCTTTTTCGTTTTCTGCCGGTTGCAGTTTCTTCAAAAGGTGCAGATAACCTGCTGCAGAAAGAATAACCAGAAAGGGCATCATGGCAAAGTGATAGCGTGGTTTAGCCAGCACGATGGTGTTGGCCGCGAAGAATAATATAAAAGTGGCCGCGAGGAAATGGAGGTTTTTAAAACACAGCATGTTTTTTGTCCATATGACGATCATCCCGACCAACGATCCAAATAAAACGAAAAAGTAGAAAGCCGCAGTGAACCAGCGCCAATGCAGAAGGGTTTTGTACGGAAGCGCTGTCGGGGGGCCCGGAAATTGCGCGATCCCATAGGACCGTTTCACGGACCAGAACAAAATCTCGTCATCGGTTGAATATGTTTTCTGCAATGTTCGAAAAAGTACGTGTCCGATGTAAGCAGGCCCGCGCCCAAGAATCTCCTGCCAGTTGGCGATCGCCATCGTGTATCCCTGAATGGACCGGCTCGCTTCATCTGTTGTGGATCTCCACGCCATGTATCTCGGGTTTTCTTCGAGATCTTTCGGGTTGTCGAAAAGGAGATAGGTTGTGTGTCGTCCCAGGAATTCTCCTTCGTTCGTGCACACCGGAATGAACCTGTGAAAAACATTCCAGTTTCTCAGGGTCCAGGGGACCAGGCCTAACGCCACAAACAACATGAAAATGAAAGAACTGACAATGGCTTTCCGGCAAGGCAGTCGGAAACATAAGATGCCGATCATGCTGGCGACCAGAACGGCGAGCGTAGATCGTATCAGAGCCGTCCACGCCGTCAGCAGTCCAAGGGCCGGAAGCTTCAGGAGCCAATCCTCCCGCCATTTCGAGGAGATAAAAGCCAGAAGAATCAAAAAGAAAGTGAACAGTATTTCCGACCCGAACAGATTTGTGGCCATGATCGAAGGTGGATAGAGCGCCCACAGGAAAGCGCTGCCGCGCGCCAGGCGATGGTTCTTCGCCGGATCAAGAAGAAAATAAATCAAAATGACGGTCCCCGCACTCAAAAGAATGTTTGAGATTTTGAAAATCAGGACATGATCGCCAAAGAGTTTAATCAGCAGCGCCGCCCACAGGGCTGTTCCGGGGGCGCGGTGGGCGGTGGGATAAGGGAAGCGTTTATCGGTTCCCAGGTATAGCGTGAAGTCCTCTGCGGCGACGGGGCCGGTCAGCGTGTATCCCTGGCCGGAAGTCAATGCCTGCGCCAATTCGTGATAAATGGCGAAATCGGAGACCAGTTCATTGTGGACGCTGAAGGTCCAAAGACCGCGAAGAATCAGGGCGACTCCGACGATGACGATGAGCGAGCGTCCAGGGCTCAACCGGTTCAAAAGAAACCATGTCCATTTAACGAAGATCAGGAGGGCCAGGAACCCAATCACTATTTCGAGAAACTTGTGTTGTTCTGCAGAAGCCAAAGAGTGGGGAAGAATATTGAACATCGCTAAAAAGAGAATGGAGGCGATGATCGGTATCAGAAGAAACATGAAAATATTCGAAAGGATTTGTCTCATGCGTTCATTCCAAAATAAAAGATGGGGTGGCTAACGGGACTTGAACCCGCAACCTCTGCCGCCACAGGGCAGCGCTCTAACCAATTGAGCTATAGCCACCACCAAAAAGGAAGGAGAATCGATTGTGATGTGTGTAAGTATAGAAAACTGGTGTCTTCGTTGGAAGGCCACTGGTCGAGAATTGTGTGGGTTCAGGATTTGTGATGTTCGATGTGCTGAAGGATGCTTTCTCTGAGTCTGATGAGAATCGGCTGCATGGCCTGCAAGGCCTTGTAACGATGGCTGATGCTGTTCTTTAGAGTCGGGCCGAGTTCCGCCAGCGTTTTGCCGTGTTCCGGTACCAGAAACACCGGATCATACCCGAATCCTTCCTCGCCGCGCGGGCGATCGGTGATGTAGCCGTCCAGGTGGCCTTCCACCGTCCGCACAGCGCCTCCGGGGACCGCCAGCGCCATCACGCAGCGGAAGCGGGCTTTGCGATATTCCGTGGGGACGCCTTTGAGGAGCTTCAGGAGTTTATTGTTGTTGTCCGCATAGGAGCAGGCATTGCCGGCAAACCGTGCGGACAGAACGCCGGGGGCGCCGCTTAAGAAATCCACTTCTAGCCCGGAGTCGTCGGCCATTGCGATATGATGGGTAAACTTGGCGATTTCGAACGCTTTCTTCCGGGCGTTGTCTTCGAGCGTGGCCCCGTCTTCGACGACCTCCGGGGCACCGGGAAAGTGTTCCAGAGTCAAAAACTTGATCGGCACCTCGGCGAAGATGGCCATAATTTCTTTCGCCTTGTTCGGGTTTGCCGTGGCCAGGACAACGGTGAAGGGATCAAAAGCGTTTGTCATGGCCGGTGAACCTCGCCCAGCAGATTTTTCTGGGCGACCATGATCTTCCGGATGCCCTGGCCGGCCAAGCTCAGGAGTTTTTCCAGATCCGCATGTGAAAACGGCTTATGCTCGGCATTCCCCTGGATTTCGACGTAACGCCCTGAGCCGGTCATGACCACATTCAAATCCACTTCGGCCCGGACATCTTTTTCATAATCTAGATCCAGCGCCGGCCGGCCATCAACTAACCCGACGCTGACGGCCCCGATGAAATCCTTCACCGGCCATGTCGAAAGACCATGCTTTTTATGCCAGTGGCGCAACGCCATGATCATGGCCACAAAAGCGCCGTTGATGGATGCGGTACGCGTGCCGCCGTCGGCTTGCAGAACATCGCAGTCGAGGACGATGCACAGCTCGGGAATGGACGCCAGATCCAGGCTGGCCCGCAGGGAGCGTCCGATCAGCCGCGAAATTTCTTTGGCGCGGCCTCCGGAGGCGATACGGCCCCGGTTGGAGCGCGTCGTGGTCGAGCGGGGCAGCATGGAATACTCCGCGGTCACCCAGCCGATGCCCGCTCCTTTGGCGTGGTCCGGGACTTCGTCCAGGACGCTCGCAGTGCAGATCACTTTGGTGTCGCCCATCTGAAAGAGGCAGGAGCCTTCCGGGTATTTCAAATAATTGCGCGAGATCTTGATCGGGCGAAGGCTCATGCGAGTCCCTCCAGGTTGCGGTCCAGCGAAAGAAGTTTTTTCTCTGTTTCCCGCAGGGTGACGCGGCGGCTCTCCACTTCTTCTTTGGGAGCGCGCTCGAGAAAATCTTTGTTTTCCAGGGAAGCCCGGCCCCGCGCCAGCATCTGTTCCAGTTGAGCCTTGTTTTTCTGCAGCCGGGCCTTTTCCTTTTCTTTGTCGATGACCCCCTGCGCCGCGATGTAGATCTCGCCGCCGCCAAAGACCGTGAAGAGATATTCGGAAGGTTTCTGTTCGGAGCGGGTCTCCAGCTGTTCCAGCCGGGCCAGAGAGACAATAAACGCTTTCACATCCGGATCGTTAAGAATTTCCTGCGCCCGGGAATCCAGGTGGAGCAGGCTGCAATTGATCTTGATTCCGGGCGGGATGACGGATTCGCTGCGCAGCGTTCGAATGGCGGTGACCACGTCTTTGACCAGGGCCATCTTCTCCGCGGCCGGCTGATCCAGGCGCGCTTTGTCGGCGGCCGGCCAGGGGTGAATCATCAGGCTGTCAACGGGGTTTTGGAGAAAGGGCCGCAGCGCCTGGAACAATTCTTCTGTTTCATAAGGCATGACCGGATGCAAAAGAGCGACGGACTGGCTGAGCAGATGGACGAGCAACGACTGCTTGACCGAACGCGCTTGGGCGTCAGACCCCGTGAGCGCGACCTTGGAAATTTCCACATACCAGTCACAAAGCGATCCCCAGATGAATTCATAAAGCGCGCGGCAAGCTTCTGCTGGATTGTAGGCGGCCAGCGCCGCGGTCACCTGCTCGATCGTTTCTTGAAGCGCGTGAAGAATCCAACGATCCGCCAGCCCCAACTGGACCCCTTCTCCCACCCGTTGGTAGGCGAGGGGGGTATGCCCGTCCAGATTCATCAAGACAAAACGGCTGGCGTTCCATAATTTGTTCGCGAAGTTGCGGGCTTTCAGGAATGAGTCGTTGGATAGATGCATGTCGCGGCCAGGGATGCTGGATTCCGCCAGTGAAAAACGCAGCGCATCCGTCCCGTACTGCTTCATAATGCCCAGCGGGTCGATGACATTGCCGAGCGATTTGGACATTTTCTTGCCCTGCTTGTCCCTGACGATCCCGTGAATATAGACGTGGCGGAAAGGGACGTCGTTGCGGAACTCGAGCCCCATCACCACCATCCGGGCCACCCACAAATAGAGAATTTCATGGCCTGTCACGAGCACCGAGGTGGGATAAAAACTCTTCAGATCGTCCGTTTCATCCGGCCATCCCAGGACGGTTAACGGCCAGAGCGCCGAGGAGAACCAGGTGTCCAGCACGTCCTCATCCTGCTTCAAGTCCGTCGAACCGCACGAGGGGCATTTCGTCGGGGTTTCTTCGCTGGCAAAAGCCCGGCCCTTTTCGGTGTTGCAGTAGTAGACCGGGATGCGGTGTCCCCACCAGATTTGCCGGGAGATGCACCAGTCCCGGATGTTCTCCAGCCAGAGCAGGTAGGGTTTCTCCCAGGAGGAGGGGAATATTTTTACGCGTCCGTCGCGCGTCGCCTGCGCCGCGCGCGCCGCCATGTCGCCCATTTTCAGAAACCATTGTTCTGAAATAAGCGGTTCGATGATCGTCTGGCAGCGGTAACAGACCGCGGCGGAGAGGCGATACTCCTCCACCTTCTCCAACAGCCCCTGCGCGTCCAGGTCCTCCACGATCTTTTTGCGGGCGTCAAAACGATCCATCCCGGCGTAGGCTCCGGCGCGCTCCGTCATCTTCCCGACAAAATTAATGACCACTTCCTGAGGGAGTTTGTGCCGTTCCCCGATTTCAAAGTCCGTCGGATCATGCGCCGGCGTCACCTTGACCGCGCCGGTTCCGAAGGACGCGTCCACCGCGGTATCAGCCACGATGGGGATCTCCCGGTTCATCAGGGGCAGGCGCAGTTTTTTACCTATATAAGCCTTATAACGGGGGTCTTCCGGATTGACCGCTACCGCGGTGTCGCCCAGCATGGTTTCGGGACGGGTCGTCGCGACGACAACGAAATGATTTTTATCCAGGGGATAACGGATGTGCCACAGCTTCCCGGCCTTTTCTTCATGTTCGACTTCGATATCCGCCAACGCGGTATGGCAGCGCGGGCACCAGTTCACCATGCGCGGGCCGCGATAGATGAGCCCTTTGTCAAAGAGGGAGACAAACGCGTGGCGGACCGAGCGGGAATACACCTCATCCATCGTAAAGCGCGTGCGGCTCCAATCGAGGCTGGCGCCCAGGCGCTTAAGCTGCATCAGGATGGTGTCTCCGGCTTCGCGCCGCCATTGCCACATTCGCTCCAGAAACTTCTCGCGCCCCAGCTCGTGGCGGGTCTTTTTCTCGGATCGCAGCAGCTTTTCAACCACGTTCTGCGTGGCAATCCCGCCGTGATCGGTGCCCGGGACCCAGAGGGTTCTGGCGCCGGCCATGCGATTCTGCCGGATTAAGAGGTCCTGGAGGGTGTTATTCAGGGCATGACCCATATGGAGGCTGCCGGTGACGTTCGGCGGGGGGATCACAATCGAATACGACGTTCCAGAGCCATTTTTAGGTTTAAAATAGCCCTTTTCTTCCCAGGAAGGGTACCAGGGTAGTTCGGTCTGTTCCGGATTGTATGTTTTTGGAAGTTCCATAGGCCTTTCAAAACAGCGAGAATATGAATTCAATCAAATAACAACACCCCCTGGCAATTCATATGGCGCAACAACTTTTTACAGGCTTGTAACAAAACACCGTATAACCTTTATACGATAAAAAAACTGGCGGTTTTTTCCCTTGACACCCCATAGGGGCGGTGGTATATATGTAGCGGGTTTTGCAAAGAACGTGTCATTTAGACGTATTTTGAGGGCTTAGAATGAGTTTTTCAGAGAAACTGAAAAAACAATTGGGGCGCCAACTCACTGTGATGCTGATTCCCCACAGTGATAAAAGCCCGATCCGCCTTAATTTTTCCCTTTCCTTTTTAGTCCTCGCTTTGCTGGCGTGGACCGGACTAACGGTATGGTCTGGCTTTGTGACTAGCCGCCACGTGGATTACTGGCGCGCCAAAGCCGATGAGCATGTGCTCCGGACCAAAATGTGGTATTTCACGCAGGAGATGAAGCATTCCCGGGAGTACCTGGACCGGGTCCGCGAGACCGAAATTGCTCTGCAGGGATTGCTCAAGATGAAGACGCGCAAGGCGATCGTGGAGTCGGACCGCGCCATGGGTGGTCCTTCAACGGGTGACCGGCGGGATCTCCTCAACCTGATCAGCGGGCGGCGTCCGACGATCACCGTGGAAGAAATGCATTCGCAGCTTCAGACCGTCAAACAGGCCGGCAGCGATGTCATCTCGGATTTTGAAGAAATCTCAAAGTACATCCGGGATCAACACAGTATTTTCCGGACCACGCCGAGAGACTGGCCGACGATCGGGCGATTGACCTCGTATTTCGGGCGCCGGAATTCGCCGTTTGACCGGGAAGAAGGCGAATTTCATAACGGGCTCGATATCGCGAATTCTCCCAACACGCCGGTTCATGCGACCGCCGACGGGGTTGTCCAGGTCGCTTCCTGGAACGGGGGATACGGGCGCTTGATCGTGATCGATCACGGCAGCGGATTCAAAACGTATTACGGCCATAACGCGCAACTCCTGGTGAAACCCGGTGATCGCGTCAAACGGGGACAACTGATTTCTTATATGGGTACGTCCGGCCACAGTACGGGCTACCACTTGCACTACGAAGTATGGCAAAATGGTCGGGTCGTTAATCCGATCAAGTTTGTTAAAGTTTCAGAGGAATGAGGGGGCGCAATGTTTGGTGCAAGTAAGAATCCTGCGGCGAGATCCGAATCACATCTGGAAACAATCATCGGCGCTGAATCGTCTTTGCAAGGGACCATCCGTTCCAAAGGTTCCGTACGCATTGACGGAAAAATTGAAGGCGGCGTTTCCGCCGAAGGCGTGATCATCGGCGAGGCCGGCGAAGTGCAGGGAGACGTCTCCGCCCGCACCGTGGTGGTCGGCGGCAAGGTCACCGGCAATATCCACGCCACCGAATCCCTCGAACTCTTAACGAAATCCCAGGTTTTCGGCGATCTTCATGCGCCTCAGCTGCTCATCGCCGAAGGGGCCATTTTTGAAGGAAGCTGTTTGATGGCTTCGGAAAAAGCGAAAATTCTCGAGGTCAACGTCAGCTAAATAACCCTCACCCCGCCTTTGGCGACCCTCTCCCTCAACAGGGAGAGGGTTTTGTTTTTGGCGTCTCCCTCCCCCTGTGGAGGGGGAGGGCCGGGGTGAGGGGACATAAAACTTGCCTTCTGGCAGCGCTTTTCTTAAAATAGATCCGCACCCCGAATACCAGCTCTGACCGCCTAATGATGGGGCCGTCAGAGCTGGTCTTTGTGTGCAAAATTAAACCGCCATGATGAATTACTTCCGAAAGTACAGAAGTCAACTTTTCCTCTTCACGGTTGTTATTTTTCTTTTGGGTACCTTCCTGGGTTTTGGCGGCTACTTCTGGAGTCCAAAAGGGAGTCCGAACGATACGGTGGTCAACGTGGATGGGGAAAAGGTTCCCCTGAGGCTCTTCTACACCCAGTACGAGCGCGCTCTGGAGCAGCTCCCTCCCGAGAAGCGTTCGGACGAGGCCACTCGCAAACAAAAAAAAGAGGAAGCCATCCGTGACCTGGTCCAGGGTGTTGTGTTTGACCGCCTGGCCAAAGCGTACGGGATTTTTGTAACCGATAATCAGGTGATCAATTCCTTGATTCAAACCCCCGCCTTCCAGACGAAAGGACAGTTTGACCCCCGGCTTTATTTCCAGGCGCTCAAGTTCCAGTTGAAGACGGATCCCCGGGATTTTGAGGAGGAACAACGCAAGTCCATCGCCTTTTACAAACTGCGCTGGTTGATTCAGTCGTGTATCCAGGTGACGGAAAAAGAAGACGAAATGGCGTATGCCCTGGCGCACGCGGGGAAGATGACCGGGTATGAAAAGGGACAAGCGGCTTTCCATGACCAGCTGTTGCAGGAAAAAGCGGTGTTTGTCTTCAATCAATGGTTCACGCAGATCGGTCAGCAGACCCACGTGAAAGTGCATACGGAACTTCTGGAAGGCCGCCCGCCGTCATGAGCACGCTCGTGGTCGTGGGGGTCCAGTGGGGCGATGAAGGCAAGGGAAAGATTGTTCATCTGCTCGGGCGCCAGTCCGATGTGGTGGTCCGCTATCAGGGCGGCAACAACGCCGGGCATACCGTTATCTTCGATGGAAAACATTTCGTTCTTCACTTAATTCCTTCGGGAATCCTCCAGCCGGGTAAGAAATGCCTGATCGGAAACGGGGTTGTGGTGGACCCGGAAGCCCTTTACGAAGAAATCCAATTCCTGGAAAAACGAAAAATTCGCGTCCGGGGGCGTTTGTTTATCGCGGATGCGGCTCACGTGATCCTGGCCTACCATCGCGATTTGGATTGTCTGCGGGAGGATGCCAGCGGTCCTGTCAAAATTGGAACCACTCGGCGCGGAATCGGGCCCACCTACTCCGACAAAGTGGGACGAACCGGAATTCGAATCGCCGATTACATGAATCCCGCGGTGTTTCGCCCCCTGTTGGAGCGTAACCTCCGGGAAAAAGCGCCCCTCCTCACGCGTTTCGGTTCGCTCAGCCAGATTCGAAACAAAGTTTTAAAACGCTACAACAGCCTGCGAACCTTTTTAACGCCCTTCATCGTGAATGGACCCCAGTTCGTGTACCGCGCGATCGAGTCGAGCAAGAGGGTGCTTTTTGAGAGCGCCCAGGGCACAATGCTGGATGTGGATTTCGGCACCTATCCGTATGTGACGTCTTCGAATCCGGTCGCCGGCGGCGTCTGCATCGGTTCGGGACTGGCGCCCACGAAGATTGATTCAGTGCTGGGAGTCGTCAAAGCCTATACCACGCGCGTCGGCGAAGGTCCTTTCCCTACGGAGCTGAAAGACGAGCTGGGCGAATCTTTGCGTCAGCGGGGGATGGAATTCGGCGCGACCACGGGCCGCCCGCGGCGCTGTGGATGGTTTGACGCGGTGGCGGTCCGCCACGCGGTCCGGATCAACGGCTCCAGCTGGTTGGCGCTGACCAAGCTGGATGTCCTCGAAGGCGTCCATCCCATCAAGTTTGCCGTGGCCTATCGCGTTGGGAAGAAGATCTTAAAGGAATTTCCAAGCGATCGTTTCCTGCAGGCGCAAGCCGAGCCGGTCTATGAGGAAATGCCCGGCTTCCACGGATCGATCCGCGGCATGACGCGTTACGAACAGCTTCCGGCGAATGCCCGGCGCTATATCAAGCGTCTGGAAACGCTGGTGGGAGCGAAGTTCGCCATGATTTCGCTGGGCCGCAGCCGAGAGGAAACCATTATCCTGGACTCCAAATTCCCGTGGAAACCTTGAACGTAGGGGCGCACAGCTGTGCGCCCGCCATTGCAATGTCCGGGCGGACAGCGGTCCCGCCCCTACAGGTGATTTTATGAAGGTCTTGTTAGCTCTCGAATCGGGTCGTACCTTTCTGGGGACTTCTTTCGGCGCGGAAGGGGAAACCGCCGGGGAAGTGGTGTTCAATACCTCGATGGCGGGGTATCAGGAGATTCTGACAGACCCTTCCTACGAAGGACAGATCATTACGATGACCTCCCCGCATATCGGCAACTACGGAGTGAATGAAGAAGATGCCGAAAGCCGGAAACCTTTCGGAGCAGGCCTCATCGTCCGCCAGATCAGCGGGCTGTACTCGAACTGGCGGGCCAAAGAGAGTCTGCCGGCTTACCTGCAGCGTTACGGATTGGTGGGCGTCACCGATATTGATACGCGCGCGCTCACCAAGCATATCCGGGACACCGGCGCGCTGCGCGGAATCGTCTCTACTCGCGACCTGGATCCCAAAAACCTCGTCGCCAAAGCCAGGGCCGTACCCTCCATGGCCGGATCGGATTTAGCCAAGAATGTGACGTGCGAGAAACCGTATCAGTGGACCCGCGAAGGCGGTCCCGTCTTCCCGTCGACGTTATCGATTGTCGGGACCGCCCCGACCGTTGAGCACTCCATTGGAGGACGGGGCGGGCGCTGGATCCGGCGCACGATTGAGAAAGCGCCGGTCCTGGCCGCGGAAGAGCTTTACCGCGTTGTGGTGATGGATTTCGGCGTAAAATACAACACCTTGCGGAATCTCAGCCAGCGGAATTGCCAGGTAATCGTGGTGCCGGCACAGGCGACCGCTGAACAAATTCTGGCCTTCCAGCCCAACGGGATCCTCATCTCCAATGGCCCGGGAGATCCGTCCGCGGTATCGTACGGAATCGACGCTCTGCGTAAGCTCGTCAAGCATCTGGCCCAGCGGCCGGTGAAAGAACGCTTCGCCATGATGGGGATTTGTCTGGGACATCAGCTCCTGGGGCTGGCCCTGGGGGGAAAAACCTTCAAACTGAAGTTCGGTCACCGGGGCGGCAACCATCCGGTGAAGGACCTGACCACCGGCAAAGTCGAGATCACGTCCCAGAATCATGGTTTCGCGGTGGATGCGGCTTCGCTTCCGGCCAGCGACGTGGAGGTCACCCATATGAATTTGAATGACCATACCTGTGAAGGCCTGCGCCACCGGACGCTTCCCATTTTTGCCGTGCAATACCATCCCGAGGCGGCGCCGGGTCCTCATGATGCCCGCTATCTCTTTGATCGTTTTGTCGGTGAAATGGCGGGGAAGAACTGATGCCGAAGCGGACCGACATCCAGACCATTCTCATCATCGGCTCCGGCCCGATCGTGATCGGCCAGGCCTGTGAATTTGATTATTCTGGAACCCAGGCCCTCAAAGCGCTGGCCAAGGAAGGCTACCGGATTGTCCTGGTGAACTCCAATCCCGCGACCATCATGACAGACCCGGAACTGGCGTATGCCACGTATGTGGAACCGTTGACGCTGGAGATTCTGGAAGAAGTGATCGCCAAAGAACGGCCGCAGGCGCTGCTCCCCACGCTGGGTGGACAAACCGCCTTGAACCTGGCGGTGGCGCTCGCGGAGAAGGGCATTCTCGATAAATATAAGGTCGAACTCATCGGCGCGAAACTGCCCGCCATCAAGAAGGCCGAAGACCGCAAACTCTTTAAGAAAACCATGCAGGAAGTCGGCCTGCGAGTGCCTAAGAGCGGCTACGCCAAATCGATCGCTGAAGGCGAAGAAGTCGCGCGTAGTATCGGATTCCCGCTGATTATCCGGCCGTCGTTCACGCTGGGCGGTATCGGGTCGGGCACGGTGTATACCAAGGATGAGCTCCTGGAAGCGCTCCGGCGCGGTCTTGAGGCCAGCCCGGTGAATGAAGTGCTGATGGAAGAATCCGTCATCGGCTGGAAAGAGTTCGAGCTGGAAGTCATGCGCGACGTGGCGGACAACTGTGTCGTGATCTGTTCCATTGAAAACCTGGACCCGATGGGGGTTCACACCGGAGACTCCATTACGGTGGCGCCGATCCAGACGCTCACCGATCGCGAGTACCAGGCCATGCGGGACGATGCGTTCACCTGTATCCGGGCCATCGGCGTGGATACGGGCGGCTCCAACATTCAATTCGCGGTGAACCCCCAGACCGGCGAGCGGGTGGTCATTGAGATGAACCCGCGGGTCTCGCGGAGCTCGGCGCTGGCATCCAAAGCGACGGGATTCCCGATCGCCAAGATCGCTGCGCTCTTGGCGGTCGGATACCGTCTGGATGAGCTTCCCAACGATATCACAAAGAAAACGCCGGCGTCGTTTGAGCCCGCGATCGATTACATTGTTGTGAAAGTCCCCCGTTTCGCGTTTGAAAAATTTACCGCCGCTGATCAGACGTTGAACACCGCCATGAAATCCGTCGGGGAAGTCATGGCGCTCGGGCGGACCTTTAAGGAAGCGCTTCAGAAAGCGCTGCGCGGACTGGAAATCGGCTCCCAGGGCTTGGGAGCGGATACGAAAAGTCCCGGGGAAGGCCTGGGCACGCTCGAGGCGGCTTCCGAAACCGAACGCGAACGCCTTTTGAATCTGCTGAAGGACCGCCTGCGCGTGCCGAATTGCGACCGGATCTTTTACATCCGTGTCGCTCTCAAAGCCGGGATCCAGGCCCGAGAGATTGTGGAGTGGTCGAAGATCGATCCCTGGTTCATCAGCCAGATTGAAGAAATCGTGGCGATGGAACAACAGATTCTTGCCGCGCCTTCGAATCCTCTGGAAAAGGACCTCCTGCTGGAAGCCAAGCGTCACGGTTTCTCTGATTTTCAGCTCGCCAAACTGCGCGGCGTCACGGAAAAAGAAGTCAACCAGTGGCGCCATCAGGCGGGAGTCCTGCCGACTTATAAATCCGTGGATACCTGCGCGGCTGAATTCAAAGCGTATACCCCGTATTTTTACTCCACCTATGAGGAAGAAGACGAAACCGCGCCAACGGCCCGCAAAAAAGTCATGATCCTCGGCGGCGGGCCCAACCGAATCGGGCAAGGCATCGAATTCGACTACTGTTGTGTGCACGCGGTGATGGCCTTGAAAGAAGAAGGCTACGAGACGATCATGGTGAACTGCAATCCGGAGACCGTCTCGACCGACTATGACACCTCCGACAAACTTTATTTTGAGCCCTTAACGCTGGAAGACGTCCTCAATATTGTTGAGAAGGAAAAACCGGAAGGCCTGATTGTCCAGTTCGGCGGCCAGACGCCGTTGAATCTGGCCATCCCGCTGGAACGGGCGAAGGTTCCCATCCTGGGGACGTCGCCGGATTCCATTGATCTGGCCGAAGACCGCCAGCGCTTCGGCGCCCTGTTGACCAAGCTGGGGATTCCGCAGGCGCCGAACGGCACCGCCCGTTCGTTTGAGGAAGCCCGGGCTTGCGCCACGCACATCGGTTATCCCGTCATGGTCCGGCCGAGCTATGTGCTGGGCGGACGCGCCATGGAAGTCGTCTACGACGAGAGCATGCTGGCCGATTATATCGAGCGCGCCACGCGGGTCTCGCCCGAGCATCCCATTCTGATCGATAAATTTCTGGATAACGCCACGGAACTCGATGTCGATGTGCTGTGCGACGGGGAAGATACCTACATCGGCGGCATCATGGAGCATATCGAGGAGGCCGGTATTCATTCGGGAGATTCGGCCTGCGTGCTTCCGTCCCGGACGCTCTCCGCTAAGGATCTGGCCACCCTGCGGCAGTATACGGAACAGTTGGCCAAAGGCCTTCAAGTCAAAGGATTGATGAATATCCAATTCGCAATCCGCGAGGGAATCATTTATATCCTGGAGGCCAATCCACGAGCCAGCCGTACCGTCCCTTTTGTGTCGAAGGCGACCGGCGTTCCCCTGGCGAAATTAGCCGCCCGGGTGATGGTGGGGCGCAAGCTCAAGGACCTTCTCCCGGCTAAACTTCTTAAAGAAGGGCCGCAGATGAAGTGGGTGGCGGTGAAAGAAGCGGTCCTTCCCTGGATGCGATTCCCCGGTGTCGACGCGATCCTGGGTCCCGAGATGCGCTCGACGGGCGAGGTCATGGGCATTGATCAGGATTTTAACCGTGCCTTTGCCAAGTCGCAGTCCGCCGCGGGATCGGAGCTGCCGAAATCGGGAGGGGTCCTGATCAGTGTGACTGACCGCGACAAACCGGCGATGTGCCATATCGCGAGGGAGCTGAAGAAACTCGGATTTGAACTGTACGCCACGGAATCGACCGCGGCCTATTTCCGGCAACAGAACCTCGAGGTACGGCATGTCCTGAAATTAACGGAAGGCAGGCCGAACGTGGCGGATGTGATCAAAAATCGGGATGTATCGCTGGTGATTAACACGCCGTCGGGCAAACGGACGCGGTCCGAAGGGTTTACGATCCGGCAGGCGGCGCTGCAGCATAATGTGCCGATCGTGACCACGCTGGCCGCGGCGCGGGCCGCGTTATCCGGTATTCGGGCCATCCGGGATGGCCACTGGACCGTCTCCCCGCTGCAGACGTATTATGCGAGCGCGCGAGCGGAAGAAAAAGCTTCGAACGCAGCGCCCGTCAAGCCAAAGGTGTAACCCCAGGAGTCATGGCCAACGTACTCCTGCGTGACATCGTTAAAACAATCAACGATAACGTTATTGTGGACCATATCAATCTGGAAATTCCGGATCGGGAGTTTTGTGTCCTAGTTGGTCCGTCCGGCTGCGGCAAGACCACCACGCTGCGGATGATCGCGGGTCTTGAGGAGATCACCTCCGGGGAAGTCTGGATCGGGGACCGCCTGGTCAACAACATCCCGCCTAAAGACCGGGACATCGCCATGGTTTTTCAGAACTACGCGCTCTATCCGCACATGTCGGCGTATGACAATATGGCTTTCGGGCTGAAGCTGCGGAAGTTCAGTAAAAAGGAAATTGACAGCCGCGTGCGCGAAGCCGCCGAAATCCTCAACGTGACCCATCTGCTGAAACGCCGTCCGAAAGAGATGTCCGGCGGCCAGCGGCAGCGCATCGCCGTGGGGCGGGCCATCGTGCGCAAGCCGAAGGTCTTCCTGTTCGACGAACCGCTCTCCAACCTGGACGCCAAGATGCGCGTGCAGATGCGCACCGAGATTTCCAAGCTTCATAACCGTCTTCAAACCACCATGATCTACGTCACGCACGACCAGGTGGAAGCCATGACCATGGGAGACCGGATCTGCGTCATGAAAGACGGCGCGATCATCCAGGTCGACAAACCGCTCGACATTTACAACCAGCCCAAAAGCAAATTTGTCGCCGGCTTCATCGGCAGCCCGCCCATGAATTTTATGGACGTGGACGTGGCGCGCCGCGGAGGGGCCCTCTGGCTCGATGAAGGGAAATTCAGTTTACAGCTCCTTCCCTCTATGGAGAAGGCCGCCACGGCGTATATCGGCAAACCCGTCATTCTCGGTGTGCGGCCCGAAGATATCTATGATCGCGCTTATGCGGGGAATACGCCCCCTCAAGGCCATACGGCCGCGCCCGTGGTTGAAGTGGTGGAACCCATGGGGAGCGAAGTGATGCTCTACCTCAACACCGGCAAAAACACGCTGATCGCTAAAGTCGAACCCGAGTGCGAAGCCAAGGTCAATGAGGAGATCGAGGTCGTTTTCAATATGGAAAAGATTTATCTCTTCGATAAGGATACGCTGAGCCGTATTATTTAGCCGGTGAACGCGCGCAAGATTTTTGTTCTACTGTTGTTCGAAGCCGCCTTTAGCCTGCAAGCGGCTTCACCAGTCCTCTCTTCCACCGCTGTCCAAGCCTCAACGACTTCCGTCGCCCACTATGCGTACCCGCCGCCGAGCAACGCCTCACGCTGGTGGCAAAAGACCGTCCGGGTGATCCGCTATTGGGCGGAGGCGTTCGGCTCCGGCGCGCGCCCCCAGCCAGTCACCGCTTCGGATAATACGGGCCCGTCTCCCCATCCTTCCAAATAAAATTCTCTGGCCGGCTTGACACGACCCGTCTGCTTTGTTAAGGTGTTACGAAAATTATACACGTAACATACATGAAATCTCGATAATCATAACGTTTCATTCAGAAAGGAAAAAACACGCTTAGTCATGGGAGTCGTTGCTGTGGGTTGATCGTCGTTTGCCTGCTTTTGCTGGCGGGGCAAGGGGCGCGGGGAACAGCGGAGGTATCGCTGGATTTGACCCGCACGGCTTCTCGGGGGGAACGGCTCTCCATGGCGGGACAGAATCAGGAGAACATTTCCCTGTCAGATCCTCTGGATTCGGAGCAGGCCGGAACGGCCAGTACGGCCATCCGCGATATCCCCGGAGTATTTTCCCCGGAGCGCTCGCCACTCGGTTTTGGTATTGGGCCCGGCGGGGCCGGCGGTCTTTCGATCCGGGGATTTAATACCGGTCAACGGACTCTCTTTTTGCGCGACGGTCGTCCGGATGCCATGGGGATCTTCGGGCACGGGCTTTATGATGCCTATACCACGGAAAGCTTCGAGAAGATGGAAGGGGTCCGCGGTGCCGATTCCGTCCGTTACGGCGGAGGCGCCATCGGCGGATCCGTGAACATGATCTCCCGGCGCCGCAAGACCCCTGGGTATGAGACGGCACTGGACTTGGGCGGCGGATCCTTCGGTACTCGCCAGGTCATTGTCCAGCAGGGGGGAAACACAGGCAAAGGTTTTGACTATTACCTGGCCGGCGGATTCCGTGCCACGGACGGGCACCGCGTCAATTCCGCGGCGGACCGCAACAGTTTTTACACGCTCCTCGGGTGGAAACCGCAGTCCCGGGTCGATGTCAGTCTGGCCGCGCGCCACAACGATTCCTTTGTCCAGGACCCTGGATCGCTCAGCGAGGTGCTGACGCTCCAGTCCCGCGGGCGAAAACTGGACAAATGGTCACGCTGCCAGCGCACCGGTACCGACCTGATTGTTCAAGACAGCCTGATTCCCGGCGACGGTTCGCTGCATCTGTTCATGGATTACGGTCACAACGTGATCCGCAATACGTCGGTGACCAATTATTACTGGGATTCGGTTGACCGCAGCTACGGCGGGTCCCTCTCCCGGACGTTTCAGCCTCTCGAATCGCTCGAAGTGCAGACCGGCTATGACCTGCGCGAAGCCGGCGGGTCCGGGCAGGACACCTCCGCGACTCCTCTTCTCTATCCGACCCGTACCCAGCTGGAACAGGGGATTTTCGTCCTGTCCAAAACCCGGCCCTGGGAGCGTCTGGAAACCAGCGCCGGCGCCCGTCTGCACCATCATCAGGAGTACGGATGGGAATTTTTACCGCAAACGGGTTTTGATCTGGGCGTCTCAACGGATACGCATCTCAAAGGGTCGGTCTCCAAGGGCTTCCGTTCGCCCACCGTTTCAGAACGGCTGAACCTGGCGACTGCCAACCGGGACCTCGGACCGGAACGCGCCTGGACCTATGAAACAGGCGTGGTTCAGCAGATCCGCTGGGTCCAGGCCGAAGTCACGGGTTTCTACATCGACGGCTCCAATCTGATCCGTACCGAGGGAGTCGCGCCGGCCCTCAAATACCAGAACTCGGGAGCTTTTATCCACCGAGGGATTGAGGCGAGTGTTCACGCGCCTTTCTCTCCGCTCTTTGACCTGTCGTTGGGGGGGACCTGGCAGGACCCGGGCAATGAAACCAACGCAACGCCGCTCCGGCGCTACACGCTCTCGGCGGGTACCACCATTGGACGTTTCTCGGATGAACTGAAGGTGGAACGGGTGGAAGCGCTCTTCGGCAGCGACTATGTTCGCACCCGCCTGCCCAATTACACCATCGTGGGCTTGTCGGCGCGTTACCGGCTGAATCGAGCCATGCGTCTGTATGCCGAGGTGCATAACCTCTTCAATCAGTACTACGAACTAATTTCCGGCTACGCCATGCCGGGACGCTGGGCCATGAGCGGTATCGAAGTGGAATTTTAAAGGGGGGAAACCATGCCGAAAAAACAAATCCTGGGGATCGGATCCCTGGCCGCGTTCGGGCTTCTGGCGGTTGCTTTGCGGGCCGTTGATTTCAAACACACGGCACCGAAGCAGACAACGCTGACGGAACTCGAGGCCTTTCATGGCCATCTGGGTCCTTACGTGGTCATCGGAGCGCGCATCGGAGATATGGCATTAACCCGGCTCACCGCCAAACGTTTCTCGGGGATTCGGGTGGTCGTTGAAGGGACTGACAAGCCTCCACAGCGCTGCGCCATTGATGGGCTGCAAGTCGCCACTGGAGCCACTTTCGGGAAAGATAGCATCCGGTTCAAGGCTTCTCCCGAGTTTTGTGTCCGACTGGTCAACGCCGAAACCCGCGGTGGTTTAGCGGTCCGCTTGCTCCCGGCCTTCGCCAAAGAATTGGACGAATGGTTTGCTCAAAAGATCGATCTCCATGAACAGACCCATCGGGTCTTCAATCGTCCGATGGAGTCGATGATGGTAGTCACCTCCTATGCGGAGTAAGCGATGTATAATGTTGTCCCGTGGACAAGAAACGAAGTCCTTTGAGACGATTCAGCGTTTCCGTTGAATCCGATATTCTGAAGCTGGTGGATGATCAGGTTCGCCAGCGGATCTTCCCTAATCGTTCCGATGCATTGCGAGCGATGATTCGCCATCAGACGACTCGCCGGGAACAACAGACGCAAGGGGATGTCATCGGAATTGTCGGAATAGTTTACGATCATCACCAGCGGAACCTGGTCAGCCGGATGCTCCATCTCCAGCACGACATTCCGGCCACTATTCTCGGGTCCCAGCATTTTCATCTGGATCATCACCACTGTGTGGAAACCATTCTTCTGCGCGGCAAAGCCCCGGATCTGGATCGGTTTCAGAAGGATTTACAGAATCTTCGTGGGATCAAACATACATCCTTGTCGTTCCTCTCTCCCGCACGAAATCTAAAATAAGAACAAGCGCCAGTCGGAAGCTTGACCCCTACAAGGGGTTGTTGTTATAGTGTGGATGTTTCCAACAGGTAGTAGTCGAGCCTGAAATCCGAACTCAAAAAATCGAATTCCGTCGCCTTCTATGAAATGTCCCTATTGTGGTCATGAAGAAGACCGCGTTTTAGACTCCCGGCCCCTGGAGGGCGCGAGCATTATCCGCCGGCGCCGTGAGTGCCAATCCTGCCAGAAGCGCTTTACCACGTACGAACGCCTGGAAGATGTCCCTCTGATGGTGATCAAATCTAACGAGCGGCGCGAGCCGTTCAGCCGGGAAAAACTGCGCGAAGGCATCGCCCGCGCCTGCGAGAAGCGGCCCATCGGGGCCGATGCCATCGAGCGTCTCATTTCTGAAATCGAATACGAGCTTCAGGACTATGTCATGCAGGTCCCGTCCCGCGTAATCGGCGAGAAAGTGCTGAAGAAGCTGAAGGACATCGACCCGGTCGCCTACGTCCGTTTTGCTTCTGTGTACCGTCAATTTCAGGATATCCGGGCCTTTCAGGACGAGCTGGAGAAACTCCGGCAGGAAGAGCCCGCCAAACCCCCGGCCATGCACCCCGGCCGCGGAGGGAAACGCGTCCGGCGCGCCGGGACGTCGAAGCCGGCGTCTCTCAAAGGAGTTTCCGTTTCATGATCAAATCGGACCGGTGGATCATCCAGATGGCGAAAGAGAAAGGGATGATCGAACCCTTTGAGGCGCAGCAGGTTCGTTCCGTCGAAACTCCCGAGGGCGTCCGCCCTGTGATTTCGTATGGCGTTTCCTCGTACGGGTATGACATTCGTCTGGCCCGGCATTTTAAGGTGCTGGACCCTGCTGTCGTTCACCGCGGCGTTGTAGACCCGAAAAAATTTGATCTCACCGGCTACCAGACCCTTGAAGCGGATGAGTGCCTTTTGCCTCCGCATGGGATGGCGATCGTGCAGTCCCTCGAGTATTTCCGGATTCCGCGCGAAGTACTCGTGATCTGCCAGGGCAAATCCACCTATGCCCGCTGCGGTATTAACATTGCTTTGGCGCCGCTGGAACCCGAGTGGGAGGGCCGGCTGACCTTTTCAATTTCGAATTCGACTCCCTGGCCCGCGAAAGTGTATGCGGGTGAGGGCGTGGCTCAGATTTTGTTTCTGGAGTCAGACGAGGTCTGCAAGACCTCCTACGCGGATAAACAGGGGAAGTATCAGCGCCAGACGGTGTTAACACCGCCCAAGGTCTAATGGCGCAATAACGCCATTAGACAAAGGCGCGATAACGCGATATATAGGGCGCTATTACGTTATCCCGTAATAGCGTAATTGTGCAGTTTAAGGAGGATGTATGGCATTTTTTGTAGGGCGCGATCGTGAAGCACGCCGCGCTTATGGATTCGATGAAATCGCTCTGGTGCCCGGAGCGTTGACGATTAACCCGGAAGAAGTTGAAATCACCACCAAGATCGGTCTCCAGAAACTGGAAATCCCGTTTCTGGCCAGCGCCATGGACGGTGTCGTGGACGCCAAATTTGCCGTGGCCATGGGCAAACTCGGAGGCCTGGCGGTCCTGAACCTCGACGGCATTCATTCCCGCTACGAGAACGTGGATGAGGTGTATGAGAAGATCGCGGCCGCGCCGCCGGAAGCCGCCACCGAGCTCGTCCAGAAGCTTTATAAAGAACCCGTCAAAGAAAAGCTGGTGGCCCAGCGCGTCAGTGAAATCAAGGCCGGGAAAGTCCTGGTCGCGGTGTCCTGCATTCCTCAGAACGCCGAACGCTTCGGCGCCATCGCCGAAGAAGCCGGGGCGGATTTGTTTTTCGTTCAATCCACCGTGACCAGCGTGCGCCACATCGCGACCAAGTACAAAATCGTTGACCTCAAAAAACTTGTGGCCGGGTTTAAGATCCCGGTGGTCCTTGGAAATACCGTCAGCTACGACGCCTGCCTGGAACTCTTTGATACCGGTTGCGCCGGCGTTCTGATCGGCGTGGGACCTGGAGCGGCCTGTACCTCCCGCGGCGTCCTGGGCATCGGGGTGCCTCAGGTCACCGCGACCGTCGACTGTGCGGCCGCGCGGGACTTCTACTACAAACGCACCGGACACTATGTCTCGATTATCACCGACGGCGGAATGAACATGGGCGGGGAGATGTGCAAAGCCTTCGCCTCCGGCGCCGACGCGGTGATGGTCGGATCGGCTTTTGCCCGCGCCAAAGAAGCGCCCGGCCGCGGATACCACTGGGGCATGGCCACGCCGCATCACAACCTGCCGCGCGGCACGCGCATTCATGTCGGCACCACCGGAAGCCTGGATGAAATTCTCTACGGCCCGGCACGGACAGACGATGGGACCCAAAATCTGGTCGGCGCGTTGCGCACCTGCATGGGGACCGTCGGCGCCCGCACGATCAAGGAACTGCAGCTCACCGAGCTCATCATCGCTCCGGCGATCCAGCATGAGGGCAAGATCTTCCAGAAAGCGCAGCGCGTGGGGATGGGGAAATAGAATGATTGTTATCCTCGACTTCGGTTCCCAGTACACGCAGCTCATCGCCCGCCGTGTCCGCGAAGCCAAGGTGTATTGCGAGATCCTTCCGTTCCGCACGTCCGCAGACGAACTCCGGAAGCGGGAACCGTCCGGGATCATTCTCTCCGGCGGTCCCTCCAGCGTCTATGCGGCCGATGCGCCCCGGCCCGATGCGGCCATTTGGACCCTGGGCGTTCCGGTCCTGGGGATCTGCTACGGCATGCAGCTCATGACGGAACATTTCGGGGGACGTGTCAAGAAGGCTGATCACCGGGAATACGGTCCAGCGGAAATCCAGGTGGTGGAATCCAACGGACTCTTCGGTGGCCTGGATGAAAAACTTCCGGTCTGGATGAGCCATGGCGATGCGGCGGACGAAATGCCGTCGGAGTTTGTGTGTCTGGCTCAATCCAAGAATTCCCGGTTTGCCGCGATCGCCAATCTGAAGACACGGTTCTATGGAGTTCAATTCCATCCCGAAGTGCAGCATACGCCGTCTGGCGCGCGCATGCTTCAAAACTTTCTGTCCAACGTCTGCAAGGAAAAACCGACCTGGACGATGGAGTCCTTTGTCCAGACCCAGGTGAAAGCTATCCGGGAGCAGGTCGGCAGCGGCCACGTTATCTGCGCTATGTCCGGAGGAGTGGACTCTTCGGTCGCGGCCTCGCTCGTGGACCGGGCCATCGGCAAACAGCTCACCTGCGTTTTTGTGGACAACGGCCTTCTCCGCAAAGGGGAAAAAGAGCGGATCGAACGGATTTTTAAAACGCGGTTCAAGGGCGAGCTCCGGATTGTTGATGCCACGGCCCGGTTCCTGCGCGCGCTCGAAGGCGTGAAGGACCCGGAACGCAAACGCAAGGCGATCGGAGCGGAGTTCATCGCGGTGTTCGAAGAAGAGGCCCAGAAGATCGGTCCGGTCGAGTTTCTGGTTCAGGGGACGCTCTATCCGGATGTGATCGAAAGCGTTTCCGTGAAAGGCCCGTCGGCCACGATCAAAACCCACCACAACGTCGGAGGACTCCCGGATCGCATGCATTTAAAACTGATCGAGCCGCTGCGCTTCCTGTTCAAGGACGAGGTGCGCGCGCTGGGTAAAGAGCTCGCCATCCCCGAGGATATTCTTCAGCGGCATCCCTTCCCGGGGCCGGGCCTGGCGGTGCGGGTGCTGGGCTTGATTACACCGGAACGGCTGGAGCTGGTCCGCCGTGCGGATGCGATTGTCGAAGAGGAGATCCGCTCCGCCGGGTGGTACACCAAGATGTGGCAGGCCTTTGCTGTGCTTCTGCCGGTCAGCTCCGTAGGGGTCATGGGCGATGAACGGACGTATGAAAATGTGGTGGCGATCCGCGCCGTGCTTTCAACCGACGGGATGACCGCGGACTGGGTGCCGCTGCCCTACGACGTACTGGCCAAAATGTCCAGCCGCATCATCAACGATGTCCGGGGCATTAACCGCGTTGTTTACGACATTTCGTCAAAGCCGCCCGCCACCATCGAATGGGAGTGAACTGATATGGGAAACGCGACCGTGACCCCGCTGCCGCTGCCGGTATTTATCCGGGGAAAAGTGCGCGATGTTTATGATCTGGGAGACCGGCTGCTCATGGTCGCCTCGGACCGAATCTCCGCGTTCGATTATGTCCTGCCGACCGCTGTTCCCGATAAGGGCAAAATTCTTACCCAGATGTCGGTGTTCTGGTTCGAGGAGTTGTCGTCGATCGTGCCGAATCATCTGATTTCTACGCGGGTCAAGGATTTTCCGGCAATGCTGGCGCCCTATTGCGCCGAACTGAAAGGCCGGACCATGCTCGTCCGGAAAACAGAGAAGATATCGATCGAGTGTGTGGTCCGCGGCTACCTGGCGGGCAGCGGTTGGAAAGAATATCAGAAAAATGGAAAAGTCTGCGGTGTGTCCTTGCCCCCGGGACTCCGGGAGTCCGACCGGCTGCCGGAACCGATCTTTACCCCGGCGACCAAAGAAGAACAGGGCAAACACGACGAGAACATCTCGTTTGAGCAGATGGTCCAGCGGATCGGGCGGCCCTTGTCGGACACCCTGCGCCACCACAGTCTGGTGTTGTACGAGAAAGCCTCTCGCCTGGCCGAAGCGCGCGGGCTGATCCTCTGCGACACGAAATTCGAGTTCGGGGTGTTGAACGGCGAGGTCATTCTGATTGACGAAATCCTGACGCCGGATTCCTCCCGCTACTGGGAAAAGGCGGGCTGGGCGCCGGGACAATCGCAGGACAGTTTTGATAAGCAGTTTGTCCGCAACTATCTGGAGTCCATCCATTGGGCCAAGCAGCCGCCGGTGCCGGAACTTCCGCCGGAGGTGGTGAGCCGGACGCGCGAGAAGTATATGGAAGCGTTCAAGCGCATCACGGGGAAAACTTTTAAGCCTTAGACGAGCCAGACCAAAACAGACCGTCATCCCCCGCGGGTTCTGGCGGGGGATCCATGGATCCCCGACAGAGGCACTCGGGGATGACGACAAAAGAGATTAACGATGCGGGGCACCTATATCATTGAGGTCAGTCACAAAAAAGGCGTCTCCGATCCTGTCGGACGGAAACTGGCCGGCGAACTCCATCACCTGGGCACCCACGCCGTCCAGTACGTCACGACCGCTCAGTTGTATCGTCTGGTTGGAAATTTGTCGCTGGAAGACCGGAACCGGATCGCCAAAGACCTGCTCTGCGACCCCATCGTTCAAGACTCCGGTGACGGAACGGTGGGGGTCCCGGCGTCCGGTTTGTCCCGCTCCAAAGCCCATCCAACGGTCGCGGTGATCGATGTCTGGTTTAAGACCGGCGTGACCGATGTGGTCGGTGAAAGCGTTTTGAAAGGCATTCAGGACCTCTCGATCTCAGGTGTTTCCGAAGTCCGGACCGGCATGCGCTACCGGCTGTGGGGCCTGCGAACCGCGGAACCTGCCCGCAAAATCGCCGGAGCGCTTCTGGCCAATCCTCTCGTACACGATTCCCTGATCCATGTCGATTAAAAGCGTGAAAGATAATCCGTTTGCGCAAACCGTTCCGCTCACCGCGGCCAGCGACTCTCAACTGTTGGAGATCAGCCGCAAAGGACTGCTCTCCCTGACGCTCGACGAGATGAAAACCATCCAGAGCTACTTTAAGAAACAGCGCCGGGACCCATTTGATGTGGAGCTGGAAACGATCGCCCAGACCTGGAGCGAACACTGCAAGCACAAAACGTTCAGCGGGGTGATTGAATACGAGGAAGAAGGGCGCGGCTCGCGCGTCTACGACAACCTCCTGAAATCCACGATCATGCGCGCGACGCAGGAACTGGACCGGCCGTGGTGCTGGTCCACCTTCCGCGACAACGCCGGGGTCATTGCGCTCGACGACGAGTGGGGCGTGGCCTTCAAAGTGGAAACCCATAACCACCCGTCAGCGCTGGAGCCTTACGGCGGCGCCGGCACCGGCATTGGCGGCGTGATCCGCGATATCCTTGGCGTGGGCCTGGGCGCCAAACCGGTTTTGAATACCGATGTCTTCGCGTTTGCTCCGGCGGATCTGCCCGCGCGCAAAATTCCAAAAGGGGTGCTGTCGCCGAAACGGATCATCAACGGGGTCGTGGCCGGGGTGCGCGATTACGGCAACCGGATGGGGATTCCCACCGCTAATGGCGCGGTGTACTTTGACGAAGGGTTTGTCGCCAACCCGCTGGTGTTTTGCGGAACCGTCGGGCTTCTGCCTCGAGATAAGGTCAATAAAGAAGTCCAGCCGGGCGATTATGTCGTCACATTGGGCGGGCGCACCGGGCGCGACGGGATTCACGGGGCGACCTTTTCCTCCGCCGCCCTCGAGGAGGGGATCACCTCGAGCGTGGTGCAGATCGGCCATGCCATTATGGAAAAGCGGACGATGGATGTCCTGCTTCAGGCCCGGGATCAAGGGTTTTTCCGGGCGGTGACGGATTGCGGCGCCGGCGGCTTCTCCTCCGCGGTCGGTGAGCTGGGCGCCGAGACCGGTGTGGTAGTCGATCTGGAAAAAGCCCCGCTGAAATATCAGGGACTTTTGCCGTGGGAGATCTGGGTTTCTGAAAGCCAGGAGCGCATGGTTCTGGCGGTGCCGCCGGAGCATTGGCCGGCGCTCGAGGCGCTTTGCCAGTCCGAGGGTGTGGAAGCCACCGTTTTCGGGACGTTTGCCCGGGACGGCCGTTTGGTGATTCGTTACAGCGGAGATACCGTCGCGGACATGGAGATGGTGTTTCTCCATGACGGCATGCCGCGCGTCCGTCGCAAGGCGGTCTGGCGGAGCAAGCCCGAACTGAAGGCATCGAAGCCGTTGGCCCTCAGTGGAAGCGTCCGGACGCAGGATCTTGGAAAGCTGGTGCTGAAACTTCTGGCTCACCCGAACATCGCGTCAAAGAAATGGGTCGTGCGCCAATACGATCATGAAGTGCAGGGGGGAAGCGTGGTGAAACCCTTTGTCGGGTTTGATCAGCGCGGTCCCGGCGACGCGTGTGTGTTCCGCCCGCGCCTTGGATCTTCCCTGGGTGTGGTGGTCTCGAACGGATTTAATCCTTCTTACTCGGATTCCGATCCCTACTGGATGGCGGCCTGTGCGATTGACGAGGCGCTACGGAACCTGGTGGCGGTCGGCGGAGACATCCGGCATGCGGCCATTCTGGATAATTTCTGCTGGGGCGATCCCGAAGATCCGACGGAACTCGCGGCGCTCGTGCGCGCCTGCCAGGCCTGTTACGACCTGAGCAAAGGCTATGGTGTGCCGTTTATTTCAGGGAAGGACAGCCTGAATAACACCTGGCGCGATACCCAGGGCCGGCTGCGTTCCATCCCGCGCAGTCTTTTGATCAGCGCCATCGGGGTGATCCCGGATGTCACCCGCGCGGTCACGATGGATCTGAAAGAACCCGGCAACTGGGTTTATCTTCTGGGTGAGACACGGGACGAACTGGGAGGCGCGCACCTCTGGAAGGTGTTGGGCCAGCCGGCGAAGGGGATCGTCCCGCATGTTCAAGTGGCTCAGGCGCAGACGCTTTTTAACCTCCTCTATCAGGCGATCCAAAAAGGATATGTGCGCGCCTGTCACGACCTCTCGGAGGGCGGGCTCGCGGTCGCGGCTGCCGAGATGGCGTTTGCCGGGAATCTGGGGATGGACCTGGATGTGGGGCGTCTCTTGACCGCGGGTTCGCTGTCGGATGTTTCGCTCCTTTTCTCCGAGACCCCCAGCCGATTTATTGTCGAGGTTCCGGAGGCCGCGCGTCATTCGTTTGAAGGTCTCCTGCGCGGGTTTTTTAGTTATATGGGACAGGTCACCCTCGCGAAAACGCTGGTTATTCGCCAGGCCGACAAACAGCGCGTTCTCGTTCGTGAGCCGCTCTCTGCTTTGAGAAAGGCTTGGGAAGCGTTATGAGTGTCATTAAAGCCCTCGTGCTTCGTACCGCGGGAACTAACTGCGATCAGGAAACTGCGGAAGCCCTGCGCTTAGCCGGAGCCCAGCCGGAGATCCTGCACATTCACCAGCTTTTCTCCGGTGTGCGTTCCCTCGAGGAGTTTCAGCTCCTGGTCATCCCGGGCGGTTTTTCTTACGGCGATGATGTGGGCGCGGGAAAGATTCTGGCGAACGAACTGCGTTTCCGGCTGGGTCCTGCGATGGACAAATTTATCGCCGAAGGGAAGCGGGTCATCGGCATCTGCAACGGTTTCCAGGTGCTGGTGAAGACCGGTTTTCTTCCCGGCGGCTCCGGCGGTCTTCAGACCGCGACGCTGGCGTCCAACGACTCCGGGGAGTTCCAGTGCCACTGGGTCCGCTTGAAGCGCGAGAAATCCGCGTGCCGCTGGCTCAATACCACGGCCATCTCATGGGAGCTGCCGATCGCGCATGGCGAGGGGAAATTCATTCCGCTGGATGCGAAGACGTTGGCCACGCTCGAGCGCAAGGGCCAGGTGGTTTTCCGCTATGACGGCAGCAACCCGAACGGTTCGGTTCATGCGATCGCCGGCATCTGCAATCCGCAGGGCAACGTGGTGGGGCTGATGCCGCATCCCGAGCGCCATGCGGTGCGCACCCAGCATCCGGAATGGACCCGGCGGATGGATACCGGCAAAGAAGCGCCCGTGGGTCTGCAATTTTTTCAAGCCGCGGTCCGTGCAGAAGGTAAAATATAACCATGACTCCATTGAACGACCATTTTCATGATGAATGCGGGGTGATCGGCGTGCAGCATCACCTGGATGCCTCGCGGATCGCTTATCTCGGCCTTTATGCGCAGCAGCACCGGGGCCAGGAATCGGCCGGCATCGCGGTCTCCGACGGACATCAGCTGACCAAACACCTGGGCATGGGCCTGGTGGCGGATGTGTTTGACAAAAGCATCCTCGAATCGCTCAAAGGGCGCCTGGCGATCGGCCATGTGCGTTACTCTACTGCGGGTGACACGAGCATGCGCAACGCCCAGCCGCTCATGGCCACCACGTCTCACGGGACGCTGGCGCTTGCGCACAACGGCAACCTGACGAACGCCATCAGCATCCGCCGCGAGCTGGAAGCCGGCGGCTCGATCTTTCAGACTTCCTCCGACAGCGAAGTGCTGCTGCATCTGATCGCACGCTCCCGCGCGTCGAACCTTCGTGACGCCATCATCGAGAGCCTCCGGCAGGTGGAAGGCTCCTACTCCCTGGTGTTCTGCACCAAGAAGGAGTTGATCGCGGTGCGGGACCCGTACGGCGTGCGGCCGCTCGTTCTGGGCCGGCTGGGCCGAGCCACCCTGGTTGCCTCGGAGACCTGCGCGTTCGATATCGTCGGAGCCAAATTTATCAGGGAAGTGCGCCCCGGCGAGCTGGTGTACATTAACGGCGGCGGCATGAAATCCACGATCTTCGCCCAGCGGCCGCAGACCGCATTTTGCAGCTTTGAGCACATTTATTTTTCCCGTCCGGACAGCCTGATTTTCGGCAAAAGCGTTTACGCGGCGAGGACCGAACTGGGCCGTCAGTTGGCGCGGGAAGCGCCGGCGCATGCGAATATGGTGGTAGCGGTCCCGGACTCCGCCAATGTGGCCGCGGTCGGGTATGCGGAGGAGTCCGGTATTCCCTACGGGCTGGGTCTGATCCGCAGCCATTATATCGGCAGGACATTCATCGAACCCCGTCAGTCCATCCGCGATTTTGGAGCGAGAATTAAGTACAATGCTGTGCCCGACGTGTTGAGGGGAAAAAGCATCGTTCTCGTCGATGACTCCATCGTCAGGGGGACCACAAGTCGTAAGCTGGTCCGGATGCTTCGCCGGGTGGGTGTGAAAGCGATTCACATGCGCATCAGCTCGCCGCCCATCATCGGCTCCTGCTACTACGGGATCGATACCCCGACGAAAAAGGAATTGATCGCGGCCAATCACTCGGTTGCCGAGATTCGTGACTACCTCGGGGTGGAGAGTCTGGCGTATCTGTCGGTGGAAGGGCTCCTGAAGGCCTGCGGCGGAACGCGCAAACAGTTTTGCGTCGGCTGTTTCACGGATCAGTATCCGATCCCGCTCTTCGATTTTGAAAAAAAAGACATCAAGCCCGTCTGCTAATTTATGAGAGTTCTCGTCATCGGCAGCGGCGCGCGGGAGCACGCGCTCGTCCATGCGCTGGCCAAAAGTCCCCAGGTGAAACGTCTCTGGTGTGCGCCCGGCAATGCCGGAATTGCCCAGGAAGCGGAATGCGTCGCGCTCCCGGCGGACAATATCCGGTCGCTCCTGGCTTTTGCCAAGGATAATAAAGTCGATCTGACGATGGTGGGCCCGGAAGCGCCGCTCGTCGACGGACTGGTGGATCATTTCCGGAACGAAGGCCTGCGCGTGGTCGGCCCCACCAAAACCTCGGCGCGTCTGGAAGGCAGCAAATCCCTCGCCAAAGACTTCATGCGCAAGTACGGGATTCCCACCGCCCGCTATGAAGTGATTCCCAACCTCTGCAAAGGCACTTATCAGTTCACCCACTGGACCGGCCGCAGCGTGGTCAAAGCCGACGGGTTGGCCGCTGGCAAAGGCGTGAAAGTCTGCCAGACCCAGGTCGAGGCCAAAGATTTCCTCTTTCAGATCATGGAAAAAGAGATTTTCGGTTCGGCCGGATCCACCGCTGTGATTGAAGAATGCCTGGAAGGCGAAGAGGCGACGATCATGGCCTTTTGCGACGGGAAGACCCTCGTCCCGATGCCGGCGTCACAGGACCATAAGCGCCTGCTCGACAACGACGAAGGCCCGAATACCGGCGGGATGGGCGCTTACGCTCCGGCGCCGGTGGTCAGTCCGGAGATGAACCAGCAGATCGACGAGCTGATTTTCAAACCGTTCATGCGGGGCATTGCGGCGGAGAAGTACGATTACCGTGGCATCATTTACTTCGGGCTCATGCTGACGCATGAGGGGCCGAAGGTTCTGGAGTTTAACGTCCGTTTCGGTGACCCGGAGACCCAGGTGGTTCTGCCGCTTCTGGAAAGCGATCTGGCGGATGTGCTGGCCGCGGTCGCGGATCAGCGCCTAGCCGAAACACCGGTTCGATGGAAGAAAGGATCGACCCTCTGTGTGGTGCTCGCCTCATCAGGTTACCCGGCGAATTATGCCAAGGGCAAACTTATCCGGGGTCTTTCGTCAGCGCTCGTGACAGGGCAGAAGGTGAAGGTCTATCATGCCGGGACACAAGCCACCTCTCAGGGGGTGGTCACCTCCGGCGGACGCGTGTTGGGCGTAACCGCGGTGGCTGAGACGTTGGAAAAGGCCCGAAAATACGCCTACCAAGCGGTCGAAGCCATCCAGTTTGACGGGAAGATTTATCGCAAGGACATCGGCGCCAAAGCGCTGGCGCTCTGCCGGGGGACCCGATGAACCCTTCGACTACGCTCAGGGTCATCATGGTGAGCGGAGCGTTCGCTTTGGCGAACGCGGAGTCGAAACCATGAACCGCAGTACCGCCACCATCAGTTCCGGGAAAATCCTTCTGGATGCCAAAGGTGTCCAGGAAAAGGTTCAATCCCTGGTCCAGGCGATTCTGAAAGAGTTTGGTAAAGAGGCTTCCGGACTGGCGGTCGTCGGGATCCAGACGCGGGGCGCCCACCTGGCCCGGCGGATCGCCGGCGCATTGAGCCAGGCATGCGGACAGGACATCCCGGTGGGGATTCTCGATATCACGCTGTACCGGGATGACGTGCATGATATTGCGGATCAGCCGGAAGTCAAAGAGACGGATTTGCCGTATGATATTCAGGACCGGCCGCTGGTTCTTGTCGATGACGTGTTGTTTACCGGCCGGACCATCCGTTCTGCGATGAATGCGCTTATCGATTACGGTCGTCCGCGCTGTATCCGCCTGGCGGTGCTCGTGGACCGCGGACACCGGGAACTGCCGATCGGCGCCGATTACACGGGGCTGTTTCTGAAGACGCTCCCCGGAGATGTCGTGGACGTGAATCTGAGCGAGATCGACGAAGAAGACAGCGTCCGTTTGCGGAGGATGAAGAAAACATGAGACTTCGTCACAAAGATCTGCTGGGCCTGGCTGATCTGACTCCGGAAGAGATCGACTTGATTCTCCGTACCGCCGGTCCCCTTAAAAAACTTTTCACCCGTTCTATCAAGAAAGTCCCGCCGCTGCGCGGAAAAACCGTGGCGCTCCTGTTCTACGAACCCTCCACGCGCACCCGCACTTCCTTTGAGCTCGCCGCGGCCCGTTTGTCGGCGGACGTGCTCAGCCTGGCGGTTTCCTCGTCGAGCGTGCAGAAGGGTGAGACGCTCATGGACACCGCCTTGAACCTGGAGGCGATGAAGGTGGATTTCATGGTCGTGCGGCATTCCGTCTCCGGAGCTCCCGAGCTCCTGGCCCGCGGGGTCCGCGCACACGTGGTGAACGCCGGCGACGGCAATCATGAGCACCCGACGCAAGGGCTGCTGGATTTGTTTACCATCCGCGAGAAAAAGAAGAAAATCCAGGGGCTCACCGTGGCCATCATCGGCGACATTCTTCATTCCCGCGTGGCGCGCTCCAATATCTGGGGCTTGACCAAGATGGGCGCCAAGATCCGTCTCTGCGGTCCTGCCACGCTGGTTCCGAGCGAGTTCCGGACCGCCTTCGGCAACCAGGTGGAAGTGACCTATAACATGAAAGAAGCGCTCGACGGAGCGGATGTGGCATATGTGCTGCGCCTGCAGCTTGAGCGCCAGCAGGAAAATCTCTTCCCCAGCCTTCGGGAGTATCACGAATTTTACGGATTGGATGAGAAAAAGCTCTCCTGGGCCAAAAAGGATTGCCTGGTCATGCACCCCGGCCCGATGAACCGCGGGGTCGAAATCGCTTCCGTGGTCGCCGACGGGCCGCAATCGGTCATTCTCGATCAGGTGACCAACGGCATCGCGGTCCGGATGGCGGTACTGTATCTGCTGGCGGGCAGTTCTCAAGCGGTCCCTGCGCCTCGCGCGGCCGAACGGATCGCTGAAAGGGAACCTTCATGAAAGGCACCGTGAGCTGGGCCCGTACCCAACGTTCGAGCGGTACGCTTCCCCGGCAAAAATCCCTGCTCATTCGCGGTGGGCGGGTGATTGACCCGCGCAACCAGCGCGATGAAGTCTGCGACGTTCTGATCGAGGGCCAGCATATCCACAAGATAGCCAAAGACATCAAGCCGACGCGCCAGATGGAGGTGCTGGAAGCCGGGCGTCTGGTCGTGGCTCCCGGGCTTATCGATATTCACGTGCATCTGCGCGAACCCGGCCAGGAAGAAAAAGAGACGATCGCCACCGGGACCGCGGCGGCCGCGATGGGCGGTTTTACCGCAGTGGCCTGCATGCCGAACACCGTTCCGCCTCTCGATAACGTCTCCCAGATTCAGTACGTCATGATGAAGGCCCGCAGTGACGGTCATGTCCGGGTGTATCCAGTCGGCGCCATCACCAAGGGGCAGGACGGGGTGGAGTTGACGGAAATCGGCGCGATGGTCCGCGCCGGCTGCGTCGCGATTTCAGACGACGGCAAACCCGTGGCCAACGCCAAACTTTTCCGGCGCGCGCTCGAATATGCCAAGACCTTCGGACTGCCGGTCGTGGATCACTGCGAAGACCCGGATCTGGCCAAAGGCGGGGTGATGAACGAAGGCAAGCTGGCCGTGCTCCTGGGGCTCAAGGGGATTCCCCGCCAGGCCGAGTACATCATGGTCGCGCGCAATATCGCGCTCTGCGAGCTGACCGGCGGGCAGCTGCATCTGGCGCATCTGTCCACGAAGGAATCCGTCGCGCTCGTGCGCGACGCCAAAAAGCGCGGCCTGCCGGTGACCGCGGAAACCTGTCCCCATTACTTTGCGCTGACTGAAGAAGCCGTAGCCAATTACAATGCGAACGCCAAGATGAACCCGCCGTTACGCACCGAGGACGATCGCCAGGCGATCCTGGCCGGGCTGGCCGATGGAACGCTCGAGGTGGTGGCCAGCGATCACGCGCCGCACACCCCTGCGCAGAAAGCGCGCGAGTTTGATTTCGCGCCGTTCGGCATCATCGGGCTGGAAACCACGCTGGGGCTCGTCCTGACCGAGCTGGTTCAGAAGGGCGTGATGACGCTCAGCGCCGCACTGGCGGCTCTGTCGGATGCGCCGGCGCGCGTTTTTCATCTGCCGGGCGGACATCTCTCTCCGGGAGCCCCGGCGGACCTGACGCTCATTGATCTCAAGGCCCGGCACACGGTGAACACCTTCACCTCCAAGAGCCAGAACTCGCCCTTCATCGGCCGGATGCTTCAGGGGAAAGCCGTGGCCACGATCGTCGGCGGCGAGGTGGTCATGTCCCGAGGCAAATTGTTGCGCAAGCCAACCTGCTGATGACCTTCCGGATCACCCTATGCTAGATCGCAGAGTCAAAGTGAAGGATGTGCAGAGCCTGGGCGCGGCCAACTATCTGGTGACGCTCCGCTCGCCTGAGCAGGCCCGCCGGGTGAAACCAGGCCAGTTCCTGATGCTGAAATGCGGCGAGGAGGTGGATGGAAATCCGCTTTTGCGCCGTCCCTTCAGCATCTTGGACATTGACCATCATGGCCGCGGCGGGAGTCCAGCCGACATCAAGATTCTGGTCAAGGATGTCGGTTTCGGCACGCACAAGCTGGTGCACGTACAGCCGGGACAGGAACTCTTCGCGCTCGGTCCCCAGGGACGTCCCTTTCAGCTTGCCAAAGAAATGGCCGGCGAGGTGCGCACCGCGTGCCTGGTGGCCGGAGGGGTCGGCATCGCGGCGCTCTACCTCCTGGCAAAAGATTTGATCGCTCTCGGTGTCACCCCGGTCCTCTTTTATGGCGCTCGCACGGCTCGTGAATTGGTCTTGCGCGACTATTTTAAGCGCCTCCGGATCCGAACCTGTTACGCAACGGAGGATGGCTCAATGGGGACACGGGGTCTGGTGACGGCTCCGCTCGTCCGTTTCCTCAAGGAACATCATCGGGAGGGGGTTCGGATGTACGCCTGCGGTCCCTGGGCGATGATGCGGGAGACGGACAAGTTGGCCCGGCAATTTTCCGTGCCGTGTGAGGTGAGCCTTGAGGCGCGCATGGGATGCTCGCTGGGCGCCTGCATGGGATGTGTCGTCCGGACACGGGGAGACGGATCGTCCGCAAACTACATCCGGGTTTGCATGGAAGGACCGGTCATCAGCAGTCGACTGATCGACTGGGATCATCCCCCGCTATGACAAAGATGGGGGTCGACATCGGCGGAGTCCGCTTTAAGAACCCGGTGTTGACGGCCAGCGGGACTTTTGCCTATGGCGTCGAATTTGCCCACCTGATGGACCTCAACGCGATCGGGGGAATTGTCGTCAAAGGAATTTCGATGAAACCGATTCAGGGCAATCCCCCGCCGCGCATTTATGAGACGGCTTCCGGAATGTTGAACGCGATTGGCTGGCAGAACATCGGCGCCCGGGAGTTCGTGACCCGGAAGCTCCCGGTCCTCCGAAAGTATCGCACCCGCGTGGTCGTCAACGTGGTTGGATTCAGCCTGGAGGACTACCTGGAAGTCGCCCGCTTCCTGAACGATGTTCCGGGCATTGCGGCTCTTGAACTCAACATTTCCTGTCCGAATGTCAAACACGGGGGCTTCCACTTCAACAAGGATCCTCGCGATACGTATAAGGTGACCGCCAAAATCAAGAAAGCCTCTCCAAGGATTCCGCTCTGGGTGAAGCTCTCTCCGAATGTCACCGACATCCGGGTTTTTGCCCGGGCCTGCGAGGAGGCGGGAGCGGACGCCATTTCCGTCGTGAATACGCTCATCGGCATGGCTGTCAATGTCGAGACCCGGCGGCCGCGCCTGCAATTCGTCACCGGAGGCCTTTCCGGTCCGGCCATCAAACCCGTGGCCCTGCGCATGGTCTGGGAAGCGTCGCGTGAAGTCAAGATTCCGGTGATCGGCATCGGAGGCATCGCCCGCACGGAGGATGCTTTAGAGTTTTTGATCGCGGGCGCGCGCGCCGTTCAGGTGGGGACAGCCAACTTCTATCACCCGGACGCCTCCCAACAGATCGCGCGGGGATTGGAGACGTATTGCCGCTCAAAGGGCATCAAAAACATCAACAACTTAGTGGGGAGTTTGCGGGTATGAGCAAAACCCAGATGAAGCCGCTCATTGTCGCCCTGGACGTCGAGACGGACCGTGAGGCTCTTGCGCTGGTGCGGCGTCTGCGCCTGCCTGCCGGACAGGCAGGTCCGCAGGTGGATTTATTTAAGGTGGGCCCCATCCTTTTTCTAAAATATGGAGGCGCGCTGCTGAAAGCGATCCGGAGCGAAGGGGCGGAGATTTTTCTGGATCTCAAGTTCCACGATATCCCATCGGTCGTGCGCAAGTCGGTGGAGCGCGCCGCGGAGTGGGGGGTCTACAGCGCCACGATTCATGCGTCAGGCGGAGCCGCGATGATGCGGGAAGCAGCCGCCGCGAGCCCCCGTCCCAAACTGTGGGGCGTGACCGTTCTCACGAGCCTCGATCAGAAGGATCTTCAAGCGCTCGGTGTTTCGGGCGGTGTCACGGAACAGGTGCAGCGTCTGGCGAAGCTCGCGGCTCACGCGGGACTCGACGGGGTCATCGCCTCGGTACGCGAGGCGGCCGGCATCAAAGCCGCGTGCGGCAAGGATTTTCAGGTGGTCACCCCGGGCATTCGTCTGGGAGCGACGGCCGATGACCAGAAACGAACGCAGACGCCGGTCCAGGCGGTCCAGGCCGGAGCCGACTTTTTTGTTATGGGAAGGCCGATACTGGAAGCGGCTGACCCCGTCAAAGCTGTCGAGCAGATTTATCAGTCTATTTGATCGTCATTCCCCGCGGCCACTGGCGGGGAATCCAGGGCATGATGGATCCCCGACAGAGACACTCGGGGATGACGGCCTAGAAAAGTTCTAAGGAGGCAGGAGTGAAACAGGATGCGATTCTCAAAATTTTCAAAGACCGCGGCGCGCTGCTGCAGGGTCATTTCAAGCTAACGAGCGGTCTTCACAGCGACAGCTATCTGCAATGTGCACAGCTTCTGCAGTACGCGCGCGACGCCGACCGGCTCGGCGCCAAACTCGCCGAGTGTTTTGGGGCGGAGGCCCGGGAAAAACCGATCACCGCGGTGGTTTCTCCAGCGATCGGAGGCATTGTCCTGGGCCATGTGGTGGCCCGCTCCCTCAACGCCCGGGCCATCTTCGCCGAACGGGTGGACGGCCGTTTTACGCTGCGGCGCGGTTTTGCTCTGGCGCCCGGCGAGCAGGTGCTCGTGGTGGAGGATGTGATCACCACCGGAGGCTCGGTCCGGGAAATCGCCCAGATGGTGGAGTCGATGGACGCGCAGGTCGTCGGTTTTGGCGCGCTGGCGGACCGGGGGGAAATTGAAGTTCAATTTCCGGCGCCCAAGCACACCCTCTTAAGATTGCCGCTGGTGACCTATCAACCGGAGAGCTGCCCGATGTGCGAGCAGGGGATCCCGCTTGTGAAACCGGGCAGCCGGCCGGAACCTGCCTGCCGGCAGGCAGGGCCGGCGGAGAAGCCGTCATGATCACGTACAAAAAATCCGGGGTGGACGTGGATGCAGGCAACGAGCTCGTCCGGCGGATCAAAAAACTCTCGCCGGTGATCGGCGGATTCGCCGGTCTTTTTCCCATGCCCGGGGGACTTCAATCACCTCAGCTGGTCGGCTGCACTGACGGCGTGGGAACGAAACTGAAGATCGCTTTTCTGGCGGACCGTCATGACACCGTGGGGATCGACCTCGTGGCCATGAACGTGAACGACCTTCTGTGCTGCGGAGCGAAGCCGCTTTTCTTCCTGGATTATTTCGCCTGCGGGAAACTGGACGTGGGCGTGGCTGAGAAAGTCATCAAGGGCATCGTGGAAGGATGCCGCCAATCGGATTGCCAGCTTCTGGGCGGGGAAACCGCTGAGATGCCGGGTTTTTACAAAGCAGGGGAGTATGATCTGGCCGGTTTTGCCGTTGGCGTGGTGGACAAAAGCCGCGTGATCGACGGGCATACGATCAAACCGGGCGATGTGGTGCTGGGGCTTCCCTCCTCGGGGATCCATTCCAACGGGTACTCGCTCGTCCGCAACGTTTTTTCGGAACGGGAACTCAAAGCGCGTTGGAAGGAGTTTTTAGAGCCCACCACGATTTACGTGAGCGCGCTCAAATCCCTTCAGGAGTCGGAGCGGTGCGTGATCAAGGGAATGGCGCATATCACCGGTGGGGGATTCATTGACAATATCCCGCGCGTGCTGCCCAAGGGGTTACAGGTCTGCATCACCGCGCGCAGCTGGCCCATCCCGGAACTGTTCCACGAGATTCAGAAGCGCGCCAAGCTGCCGGACGAGGAGATGTTCCGGACGCTGAACATGGGGATTGGCCTCGTGCTCGTGGTGTCGCCGAACGACGTGTCGGCGGTCGAGAGTCATTTGAAAACGGTTTATCCCATTGGTGTGATCGAAGAAGGATCGCGGGAGATCCGGTTTGCCTAACCCGGTCCGGGTGGCTGTGCTGGTCTCGGGGGGAGGCAGCAACCTCGAAGCTCTTTTAAAAGCCAAAGCCGCCGGTGAGTTGCCCCGGGTGGAGTTTGTCCGGGTGGTTTCCAGCAAGCCCGGAGTGTTCGCGCTCGAACGGGCGAAGCAGTACGGTGTCCCGTTCGTGGTGGTGGAGCGGCAAGCCTTCGCGGATGAAGAGCGTTTTCAGCGGGCGTTGGAGGGGGCGCTCGTTGAAGTGAAGGTGGATGTGATTTGTCTGGCGGGTTATCTGCGTCGGCTCGACCGCCGCTTGATCGAGCGCTACCGGGGCCGGATCTTGAATATCCACCCGGCGCTTCTTCCGAAATTCGGCGGCGCAGGGCTCTACGGGCATCGCGTGCACGAAGCGGTCCTGGCCAGCGGAGAGGCCGAGTCCGGGTGCACGGTGCATCTGGTAGATGAGGAGTATGATCACGGGCCGGTTCTGGCGCAGGCGCGCGTGCCGGTGCTTAAAAACGATACGCCGGAGCAGTTGGCCGCACGGGTTCTGGAGCAGGAGCATCGGCTCTACCCGAAAACTCTGAGGCAGTTCACGGAAAAATTAGTATGAAAATCCGTTTATTCAACAGTCGTCATCCCCGAGTGTCTCTGTCGGGGATCCATCATGCCGTGCGACAGCCTTTCTGGATTCCCCGCCAGTGGCCGCGGGGAATGACGATCAGTGAGATACGAGGCATTTATGATTGATCGATACACTCGACCTGAGATGGGAAAATTGTGGACCGACGAGCACCGTTTCGAAAAAATGCTCGAGGTGGAACTCCTGGCCTGCGAAGCGCTGGTGAAGCAAAAGCGCGTGCCGGCCAGGGCTTACGCCAAAATCCGCCAAAAAGCGCGCATCAACGTCCGGCGTATCCATGAAATCGAACAGGTGGTCAAGCACGACGTGATCGCTTTCGTGACACAGGTCGGCGAGCGCATCGGTTCGGAGTCCCGTTTTCTGCATCTGGGGCTGACGTCCTCGGATGTGCTCGATACCGCGCTCGCGGTTCAAATGGTGGAAGCGGCCAACCTCTTGATCCAGGATGTCTCGTTTCTGCGAGCCACTATCGGACATCTGGCGCGCAAGCACGTGGGTACGTTGATGATGGGGCGTTCGCACGGCATTCACGGCGAACCGATCACCTTCGGCATCAAAGTGGCGGGGTGGTACACCGAGAT